>NZ_JAKJSJ010000058.1:0-40883 GCF_050336715.1 Photobacterium makurazakiensis | reverse complement strand
ATTGTAAAGGGCACTATTAGAGTGCCTTTTTTATTTGGAGTGTTTTTTTTGTTTTTATTTAATAAAAACAAATTATTGTCGTTGGCAAAAAAAAGCAATAGTTTTATTTAAGTGTCATTTTTATTTGTCGTTTTATTGTTGTGTACATTCAAATACAGAATTTTCAATAGAGGGCAATAACATGCTATCGATGCACACTAACTACACGTCTTTATTAACACAAAATAACCTAAACAAAACGTCTGGTGCAATGGACCAAGCGATGCAGCGCATCTCTACTGGTTTCCGTATCAACAATGCTTCAGACGATGCCGCTGGCCTACAAATCGCCACTCGACTACAGTCTCAAGTAAATGGCCTAGGTGTTGCTTCTCGTAACTCACAAGATGCTATCTCGATGCTACAAACAGCTGAAGGTGCATTCGACGAGATGACTAACATCGGTCACCGCATGAAAGACCTAGCAACGCAGGCAGCTAACGGCACTAACTCTGAAAATGAGCATGATGCAATGCAGGCGGAGTGGAGTCAGCTAGTTAATGAACTAGAGAGCGTTATTGAGAATACTCAGTACGGCTCTGGTAACAACCTTTTTGCTGCTGGTGGCTTGCTAGATAAAGACATCACTTTCCAAATTGGTGCAACGACTGATGAGACACTAACAATTAATATTGCTAGCTCTCTTGAAGATGTACGTACGACAATTGGTGATCTGAAAGGACTGGATCTTGGTGCTCCAGCAACGGGTGACCTAGATGGTTACACGAATGCGGACGATGCTCACGCTGATGGCTGGGAAGCAACTTTTGAGCAAGCTACAGCGAGTGGCTTCCAAGGTGATGCTAATGATTGGGATGATTTAATAACTGCAGGTGGTGCACCGTTTGAAGCTGCAAACAAAGCGGCGTTTGACGTAGCTCTAGCTGAAGTGCAAGAACCATCTGGTGCAGCTCAAGCAATGGATGCTGTTGACCGTCTTCTTAATGGTGGCACCATCACGATGGATGACCCTGCTAACCCAGGTACAGATATTGACGTTGACGTTATCGGTATGGGTGCAATCCGTTCTGAACTGGGTGCGAACATCAACCGCTTAGATCACACCATTGCTAACCTGGGCAACATGCAAGAAAACACAGAAATGGCAAAAGGTCGTATCATGGATACTGACTACGCAGTTGAATCTTCAAACATGATGAAGAACCAAATGCTAACGCAAATGAGTATGTCGATGCTGTCTCAAGCAAATGGCATGTCTGGCATGGTAATGAGCCTAGTAGGCTAATTACCCCCAGATTAAATAGCATAATCAAACCACTCCAAGTGATTATGTTAAACCGCAGCTTAGGCTGCGGTTTTTTTATGTTCTAAATTTATGCCATGACTACTTTCTTGAAATATTTAAGGCGTGATATTTAGGCGTGATATTAAGAAAACCTCATTAAGGGTCGCTTAAATAAAGTATGAATGGTTATTTAAAAATAGGCGGAATGATAATTTAYTATTATTTCCGCTAGGCGGAAGTAATACTTCCGATTAATTTAAGTAATAACAAAAAAGCACCTCTAGTTTGCTGTAAATATCAGCAACCTAATAGTTATATCGACAAGTTTTAGCAAAATAATGCTTATTTAAAAGTTGGAATGCTTTTTGCTATTTAAATGATTGATTTGAGGAGAAATACCGTGTCGATGATGGATCCAGCTTCAATGGCAATGCAAATGGTGATGATTCAACGCCAGCCATTTGATATTCAATATGCCAACCAACAAAAAAATTATCAAGCACAGCTTGATGCTTGGAAAGACCTTGATTCGGCATTCAGCAGCTTCTCTTCTGCGCTTGAGAATTTGAACGGCACTGATAGTAGTTTTGTTAAAAACAGCGCTACACCAAGTGAAGAGGGCTTTCTTAATGCGTCTGCAAGTAGCGCTGCTCGTGCAGGCAGTTATGACTTGTTTGTTAAGCAACTAGCACAAGCGCAGCAAGAAGCCTTTACCTTAAAAGGCGAAGACTTACCCACTGAGGGGGTGATCACCATTGAGGTCGAAGGTGGCGAGCCGATTGAAATCGACTTCGCGACATTTAATGCCGATGGCGATAAAACCGTGAATGACTTAGCTGACTATATCGATGATTTTGATGAAGGTGTGTCAGCTTCTGTGGTGCGTTCTGGTGATGAAGTGAGCTTAATTCTGAGTAGCACTGAAACGGGTGAAGAAAACGCATTTAGTGTTTCTGTTCAGGGAGATTTAAGCGATTACTTCAAACCGCCTCAGGAATTAACTCGAGCTCAAGATGCGATTGTGATGCTGGGTGGTGAAGGCGGCCTTGAAATTCGCAATAGCACTAACACCATCGATGACGCGATTGATGGCGTAACGCTTGAATTAACGAAGGCTCATAGTGATGGTGAGCAACCACTAACTTTGGTGGTGGGGAGTGATGAATCAGCATCGAAAGAAGCAGTAACCGAATTTGTCGATGCCTATAACGACTTAGTGAATACCATCCTCAAACATACCATGTCTGACTATAAGTTAGAAAATGATGATGATGACGATGATGACGAAGATAGCATCAAAATTACCAAGGCCGGTGCGCTAGCCAGTGACTCAACCGCTCGCGGTTTGAAGAGCATGCTAAATAACATCACCCGAGGAGAATTCGACGAGGGCACGCTTTATAGCATCGGCATTGAAGCGAACCGAGACGGTACATTAAAAATTGATAATGACCGTTTTGAAAAAGCACTGAGCGAAAATCCTGAAAAAATAGATGCCATTTTCCTTGGTGACAAGGGTGTGCTGACTGCCTTGGATAAGGCTATTGACCCTTATACCGGTTCATCGAATTCAGGCAGTAATTTATTGAAAGGCCGCCAAGATACCCTGCAAGGCAATATCGATCGGGTTGATGATAAGAAAGAGTTACTCGATACCCGTATGGAAAAAACCTATAACCGCTACTTGCGTCAATACACCGCAATGCAGCAGACCATGATGCAAATGGAATCGACCGGTTCCATGTTTATGTTTTAGAGGAGCAGATCAATGTTAATGGATGAGTCAGGCTTTGAAGCGTACCAACAAGTTGATGTCGAAGCACAGGCTGCTGCTGCGAGTCCTTATCAATTGGTGCTTATGTTAGTCGATGGTTTTATGGATTCGTTAACCCGTGCTGAAGGCCACATGGCAGCGGAACGTCTGAAAGAAAAAGGCGAAGCGATAGGTAAGTGCATTGACATTATTGGTGGCCTAAACAGTGCCCTTGATATGCGCCAAGGTGGCGAGCTAGCCCAACAAATGAATCAGCTGTATGACTTTTGCAGCATGCGTTTGTTTGAAGCCAGCCTTCACAATGATGCAACTAAACTGGCTGAGGTGCGTAATGTTATGGGGAATATTCAAGAAGGTTGGCAGAACTTTGGAGCGACGCATGGAAGCTAGTGCAAATAATATCAGGATGATGTCGGTTCAATTGAATCAAGCCTATAAGCGTCAAGAGTGGCAGCAGGTTCGTCAGTTAGATAAGAAAATTTACCAAATACTGGCGAATTTGCAGCAGCAACCGAAACTAGCTGAATCAGTACGCCGGGAAGTGCTGCAGCTGAAACAAGTGCATTTGGCTGCGATGTCTGCGTGTGAAATCGAAAAAGAGCGCCTTGGGCAAATGCTGGCACAGTTTCAGAACCAGAAAGAAGGGGTGTCTGAATATCAACAAGTTGATCTTGCCGGAGGTTTCCTTCGATGACTTCAATGGCGATATCGGCATCGGCTGGTGCATCATCGAGTTCAACCGTGAGTCCAGTATCCAACCCAGAGCTTAGCGGTGATAATTTTGCAGCGCTTCTTAGCTTGGCACCTGCTAATCATCTTGATGTCAGCCAGCCTGAGGCGAGCAATGCTTATTGGTTCGATCTTTACGATCAGCTAAAGGGGCTTGCCGAAGGTGAAGATTGGGTTTTTAGTACGGGTCAGCCTTTTATTGAACAGTTGCCACCGGAAGGTCAATTTCGCCTTATTAATATTACCAATCAACTTGGTGACGATGTGCGTGATCAGCTGTTAGGCATGATGCGTCATGCTGATGGCTTAAGAAGTACATCGGTGCAACTGGGGCAACTTCAGCCTGCAATGCCTCACCATGCAATGGCTAATTCTGCGGTAAATACCCATGCTGAAACCGTCACGTTTCCAGAAGCTGTAGAGCGTGTTATTTCAAATGCGATGACTCCTGTTCGTCAAGAAATGACTAATCCAGTATTAATTCAGCAGCTTAATCAGGCGAATGCATTTACCACACTCTCTTTGCAAGACGCCTCGCCTTTACAAGCTTCTGAAGCGTCATTGTCATCACAAGCGACGAGCAATGCAGCTCGAGCTGAGTGGGCACCCGTGAAAATGGCGGAAAACCAACAGCAATGGGGACAACAATTGGTCTCGGTATTAAAAGACCGAGTGCAAATGCAATTAAACCAAGATGTCCAGCATGCTCGTATACGACTTGACCCTCCGCATTTAGGGGCTTTAGAGCTATCGGTAAAAGTCGAAAATAACAAAGTTCAAATCCATATTGCAGCGGTTGATCCTGCTTTACGTGAAGCCGTCCAGCAAGGCGCTGAACGGTTACGGGCAGATCTCGAAAGCAAGCAATTGGCGGGTGCCACTGTTGATGTGGATGTCAGTGACCAGTCACAACAAGATCACACCCAACCAGGCTCCGCCACTCAGTTAGTGATGCAGCAAGACGATACCGTGAGTGAACCTGATGGGTATGCATCGCAAGACCTTTTTTCAAAGACGGATGAATACCGTCTGACTCGTATGGTGTAAGGAAAAATAACATGGCAAGAATTAATGTAGTAAGCACCAAGCTTATCTTGGCGGCATTGGCAGCTTCTGTGCTTATTGCGACTTCATCAATCGCAACTTACTCATTTATCGCGAATGATAAGTCGTCTGAGTTCAGCATTTTTAATAATAAAGAATCTGAAAATCGAGCGCACTTTATGAACCTTGATAAGTTCGTTATCACCATTGATGGTGAAGAGCGCACACATTATTTAATGCTTGAGCTGGCGCTGAAAACTAACTCGTCGAAAGCCCACGATCAGCTGATTGAATTTAAACCGTTAGCACGCAACGTTCTTCTTAAAATGTTTAGCCAAAGTACTTTTGAAGAACTGCGCCAGATGAATGAAATTGAACGGTTGCAATTAGATGTGCTTGCACAGCTTCGTAAGGTTCTGATGCTAAACGGTTACTCTTATCAGATAGAAGAAGTGTTGTTTACTAAGTTGGTTCTTCAATAAGGCTATGGCAATGACATTAGAGGCAATGCAAACCCCGTTGGAAGATGAATACTCCCAATGGCAGCTTCAACCTTCTCAAAAGAATGAAGATCAAATCTTGAGACAACACCTTGGTATGGTGAAGCGAATCGTTAGGCAATTACACCACCATGCTTCAGGTTGTATTGGCCTTGATGATATGGAGCAAATCGGTTTAGTGGGGTTACTGGAAGCGGTTCGTCGTTATGGTGCGATGGATGATAATTTCCGTTTTTTTGCATCTCGTCGTATCCGTGGTGCGATCCTTGATGAACTTCGCCGACGTGATTGGCGGCCTCGTCAATTGCGTCAGCAAGTGCATGAGCTCAATAAAGTCTCGAAACAATTAACCAAGCAGTTAAAAAGACAGCCGACAGAATATGAATTGGCTGCCACATTAAAAATTAGCCAAGAAGCCTGTAATCGCTTGCTTTATGCCGCTCAAGCTGAAGAGCTTTATAGTTTAGAGCAGCTATTTGAAAACGAGAATTCGAGCTTTGATATCGAATCAAATGACTCTGCGATTCAGCGCTTAATTGATGATGATTTGCTAAAAAATGTGTTATCACAACTGCCAAAGCGAGAGCAGTTGATTTTAGATTTTTATTATCAAAAAGAACTGAGTTTAAAAGAAATTGCGATTGTTATTGGCCTCAGTGAAGCTCGGATTTGCCAGCTGCATAAGCAGGCTCTTAAACAAATGAACATGATGATTAAGAGTCAGCTGTAGGAGAAAAGGTTATGCAAAAAATTATTGGTGTGTTGATCATCATTGTCTGTGTATTTGGTGGTTTTGTCATGGCAGGTGGTTACCTAGGAACCATGTGGCAGCCTGCCGAATTGATGATTATTTTAGGAGCGGGCGCTGGCGCTTTAGCTATTGGTAACCCTAATTATGTTATCGCGGAAATGTGGCATCAAGCACGTGGCGTTATCGTTAAGCGTGACGAGCGGAAGTTATACCGTGAACTGTTGTCATTGATGTACCACCTGTTGGAGCAGGTACGTCAAAACGGGATGCGCGTACTTGATGAGCATATTGAAGAGCCTCATCAAAGTAGTTTATTTCTTAGTTATCCAGAAGTGTTGGAGTACCCGAAGCTCGTTACATTTATTACCGATAACTTCCGCTTGATGGCGATGGGTAAAATAAATGCGCATGAACTTGAAAGCATGCTTGAGCAAGAGCTAGAAGCCATTCAAGAAGACATGATGCACCCTTCACATGCTATGCACAGTACCGCAGAGGCTATGCCTGGATTTGGTATTTTGGCGGCGGTAATGGGTATTGTGATCACCATGACTAATATCGATGGTGATATGGCGCAAATAGGGATCAGTGTCGCGCATGCTTTAGTGGGTACATTCTTAGGTATTTTCTTTTGTTACTGTGTCTTTGACCCACTTAGTGCTGCAATGGCAAACCAAGTAAAGCGTGAGCTATCAGCCTTTGAGTGTGTAAAAGCGATGATGGTGAGCTATACCGCAGGTAAGCCTGCACTGGTTGCGGCAGATTCAGGTCGTAAATTGATTTTGCTTGACGTGAAGCCAACATTTGCAGAGATGGAAGGTTGGGTGACGAAGCAGGTATTTCAATGATGCGATCACAACCTAATCAAATCATCATAAAAAAACGCCGCCGCCGAGGGAAAGAAAAGTCTCACGGTGGTGCTTGGAAAGTCGCCTTTGCCGATTTTACCTTGGCGATGATGGCTTTTTTTATGGTGATGTGGGTGTTACAGGTGACAACGGAAGATGAGAAGCAGCGTATCGTTGGCCGATTAAGCGGTCAGCAGCAATTGTTGCCATATGATGATCTTTTCACGGATAACAGCCCGTACGCTGTTGATCTGGGTGGGAAAGCCCTGCCAGGCTTGCAAAGTAAGCAACCGAGTAACCCTCGAAACTTAGGTAACTCCTTGACGATCAATGTTGTTGACGGTGACGGTAATAACTTTGGTGGCTTAGGTGAAGAGGGTGCCTCATTAGAGCCGGGTCGCTATGAAACACATGAGCAGATGGTGGTTTTAGGCCGCCATTTAAAGCAAACTAGTGAATTTCTATCGGCCAGTAATCACTTAAGCGTTGAAGCTGTACCTCAAGGGTTACGGATCTTGGTGAATGATGACAACGACAAGCCGATGTTTAAATTGGGCGGTGCTGAGTTAACACATTTCTTTGAAGATTTATTGTTGGCGATTGCCCCCACTTTTTCTGTTATCGATAACTCAATTATGATTTCAGGTCATGCTGACGCAAGCTCGTTTAATAGCCGCTCTTCTGGTAATAACTGGGTGTTATCTGGTCAGCGGGCGCAGCGGGCAAGAGAAGTGCTGGAGTATGGTGGAATGCCGAGTACTCGAACGGCGCAAGTTTCAGCCATGTCAGACACCATGCTATTAGATGAATCATCACCATTGAGCCATCTTAATCGACGTATTGAAATCTTAGTATTAACGTCGGATGCAGAAGAGCAACTTCAGCAACTATTTGGTCGTGATGCATCCCATTCATCATTAGAGGCAGCTAAACAAGCAGCGTATGACAATCAACCCATAGGGTGATCATTGTTTATCTGTCTAGTTCTAAAATAGATAGGGGATGATTTACATCATCCCCTATATTTTAAGGTTTAACTGTCGTCATTAAATCATTAAGGTCGAAGAAATAACACCGATCAAGCCAATGCTCGCCAGTACCATTACGGCTTTTTCTGCCATTTTACCGTTATTTTCAGCTGCTTTACCGAACATCGCGAATACAAACGGGTGCACGAGGAAAGTCATTGCAAAGGTAAAAGTGATAAGGCTTGCTGCAGTAGCACCAAACATTCCTTCTTGTACTGCTGCAAACAGACCAAAGTGAGAAAGGCCAGAAGCTGCAGACATAGAAGCATGTTCAAGTGACATACCGGCTACGCTTAGCAACGTGAAGCTACCGAAAACGGCCATGATCTGCCAGCCAAGTGAGAATAACATTAGGCCTTTTACTTCTGTTTTTTCACAACCCTGAGCCGAACGCAGGCTTTTCAGTGAAAGGAAAACAAATGCTGCGCCAATCAAAATCAGCGGTAATGTCCAGCCAACCATTAGCGAGCCGCGTTCAGCACTTGCTGCCAAAATCGTGAATACGAAGATATGCCCCGCAAATGGAATGTTTATCATGATGGGTGCACGAGAAGCGGCCGTGCGGCCAAAGTCACCAGCGGTACATGCACCCGTTAGACCAGAGTGAGATAAGCCACCGGCTAAACCTGGTGCCAAGTTACGTAAATGGTTCGACTTACCGACAAATATTAGCAGCGCAAGACCGCCGAACATCCAGAAAATCTGACCAGAGAAACCGTACACGATAACACTCTGAAGACCTGGGATCCCGAAGGCTTCAATCATGTGAGAGCCACCCACGATGAAGCTACCCGCTAACACGAGTGGAATACCGGCAAATAACAATGCATTCATTGTTGGACCATGCTTCCATTTCGGTAGCATTGCGCCCAAACCTGAAGACAAAATCATGGCAAAGAAGATTTGCGGTAAGCCGATAATTGACGATATTGCATTGGCTAGCCATAGCGATATGTTCAATACAAGAATAATCGCGACAACTTCAAGTAGACCTTTGCGAATATATTGCGCCTTATTTGCGATGACAGCTCTGCGGTCAATTAAAATAAACGCTATCGCTAGGCAGATGTAAGACAGGAGCAGGTAAGAGTCACCGAGAATAGAGTTAACAGCTCGGCCTGAAATCAAAACGTCGGCAGTTTGAATACCAATTAGTAATAGAAAAGCGCGCACAATAAATGTTAATTGTGTAGAGCTTGTTCCCAATACAACTTCTCGAATTGAAGGGGTAAAAAATTCACCGCTTTCTTCAATATCTTGCTTGGATAGCAAACGCTTAATTTCTTGGCCGCCAACAAAGAATGAGGCGATCAATGCTATTACTGTCGTCTGGCCGATGAGTGCCACAACGGGGAACTCAGCAAGCCCAGGCGTTGCCATACCACTCTTTACAAGTAGTGAGCCTAGGGCTAGACCAAAAACGACGATTACTAATAGTGATGAATATTTTGTACCTGCAACGATAGTGCGGGCAACCAATACCATTATTATTAAAGCAGCCATCGCTATAACGAAATGATTAAAAGCATAAAGGTGGGAAACTTGTTCCATTTTAACTCCAAAAAACGTGTTACGACCTACTCACCGCTGCATTCGCCAGTACATTTGAATGTACATGCAGTTTCTAAGTTCCGTTTAGAGTGCGCAATGAGTGAATGATTTGTATTTGATTAGGTGACAACGGCTGGGGCAATATCTTCAGCCACAGGCGCTTTAGCATCGTTAAATAGTGTGCGAAGGGCTTTTAATACCTCTTGGCGGGATACTACTCCGACATATTTACCATCTTGAATGACAGGTAATATTTGTGGTTTGTTAACTCTCATAGACTTCGCACGCTCTTCAAGTGACAACGTATTTAGCTGCGTTGCGTAGCCCATTGCACTTGTTGGATAAAGCTGCTCTTTGTCTAAAGCTAAGAAATCGATAACGTCTGTAAGGCGATCATTGATATCCAATGAAACAAGATCTGTTTTCATCAGGTCTTTTACTCGAACATCATGGTCTGGCAGGTAGTCTTGGCACCACATTTCTACCATTATATCGTGAGTTGATAAGAAGCCGATTAGACCGCCGTTAGTGTCGCAGACTGGCGCACCGTTAATGTGATTATTAGACAACACGTCGATAGCGGATGGCAAAGTTGCTTCAGCACTCAACGTCGGGCTTTTTGTGTTAACAATATCCTTAACTGTAAGTAACGCACTCATAATAATCTCCTGGGTTAAACCAACAATGTGGTAATTATTCATTCAAATTCATTGGTAAAGCGGGCTCTGTTGAGCTGTTGATGAGAATATTACTCAGCACGGTTGTATTAGTAAAATTGATTTTACTTAGTCTATGATTCAATTTCTCTTATATATTGTGTGGAAATATTTCAGGAAAGCGCTTTTGCAGAGTTTCATCAAAGATAGTGATAGTGGCTATTGGCTGGGGTATTTCGTGAATTTAGTTGATAAAGTAGTAAGTTAACTACGTAATACCTATGCATACATTGGGGTAGACGTTCATCACAAAGCTTGATAGGAGCGGAACTGGTGAAAAGTTAAAATCGTCAGTACATAGCTAATAGTGAGCCTGATGAAATATAACTTTATCAATGGGTTGTGTGATATAGCCTTCTAGAAACAACGGAAAAAGCAAGGCTAATGCTAAGCCAATGCGAATATGGTTACGTTACCCAGCATATAAAACTTGGTATAATCAACAAAGCTAATATCAAAGTCAGGCTTACCGACTGGTGAACTGAAGTATAACTATCGGCGTTGATCCCACCTCGTGTAAATGTAGGAGTAAAAGTGCGTTATTCGTTGAAACAGTTAGCAGTATTTAATTCGGTAGCTGAGCTAGGGAGTGTCAGCCAAGCTGCTGAAAAGTTAGGGGTTACTCAGTCCGCAGCGAGCATGTCTTTAAGCCAATTAGAAAAATTGTTGGGAAAAGATCTTTTCGTTCGCCAAGGTAAAGATATGCGTCTTAGCCATTGGGGAAATTGGCTGAGACCAAGAGCCAAACGTTTATTGCAAGATGCTGAGCAGATTGAAATCGGCTTCCAAGATCAGCACCTTTTCAGCGGTAGTATCACTATTGGCGCGAGTCAAACACCTGCGGAACATTTGATACCAGACCTTATCAGTAAAATTGATACTGACTTCCCAGAAGTTAGAACTGGACTCGAAGTAAGAAGTAGCCAAGCTATTATTGAAGGTGTACTTAGCTATAAATATGATCTCGGTATTATTGAAGGTCGCTGTGATGATAACCGTACTCATCAGGAAGAGTGGTGCCGAGACCATTTAGTGGTCGTGTGCTCTGCTCGTCATCCGTATGCAAAACATCACCGAGTAAGCCTTTCGCAATTAGAGCAAGCCCAGTGGGTACTGCGTGAGGGTGGTGCAGGTACTCGTGCTATTTTTGAAAGTGCGATGGTTCCGTTGATCCCTGATTTAGATGTCTGGCGTGAATACTCGCACGTGCCGGTGATCCTCAAAATGGTTGCTAATAGTCAATACCTAACCTGTCTGCCTTATTTGGATGTAGCACCGCACATTGAACGCGGCGAGTTAACGGTACTGAATGTACCTGAACTTATCATGGACCGTTCAATTTCGTTTATTTGGCGCAAGGAGATGGACGATCATCCGCTGCTTGAGTGTATTAAGCGCGAAGGACACAGAATGATGAAAACCCATAAAGCTCTAAAATAATAAATATGAAATAGCTGTGAGTCTTTATTGTTAGAGGTGGTGTTAGCGGTCTAGCTCAGTATCAATATTTTTGATTAGAAGATTTTCTTAGCGATGTCTACCCATTGATACACATGCTGCTCAACAGATTAAAAAAAGATCGTGGTTACAGATGAGAAAAAAGGAGAGCAATAGCTCTCCTTTTTTGTTGCATCAGAAAAAATGATACTAATACATTACGTTAGCTTTGGTGTAGCTGCTAATAATCGACTTAATGTTTTCCATGGTTTCTTTAGACGGTGGACTTACGCCTGTTAATGGGTAGTTATAGCCCATTGCTTCCCATTTGTGTTCACCAAGCTGGTGATAGGGCAGCAGCTCAACTTTCTCGATGTTATCCATGTCTTTAATAAAGTCACCCAAAAGGTGGGCTGACTTTTCGTCGTCGGTATAGCCCGGAACAATCACGTAGCGGATCCACGTTTTTTGCCCACGCTGTTGTAGGTAGCGGGCAAAATCAATTACGCGCTTATTCGGTACGCCAACAAGGTTTTGGTGGATAGTGTCATCAAGCTGCTTCAAATCAAGCATGACAAGATCAGTTGCATCAAGTACTTCATCAATGACATCAGTGTGTTTGCGAACATAGCCATTGGTATCGAGACAGGTGTGGATACCTTGCGCTTGCGCTTTACGGAAAAAGTCTCGCACAAATTCAGGCTGTAGCATGGCTTCACCGCCAGACGCGGTAACCCCACCGCCAGAAGCGTTCATAAAGTGGCGATAAGAGGTGGCTTCTTTAATCAGCTCATCGACGGTGATTTCCTTGCCATCGTCAAGATCCCAAGTATCGCGGTTATGGCAATACTGGCAGCGCATAAGGCAACCTTGCAAAAAGACAATGAAACGAATACCCGGACCATCAACAGTTCCGCAAGATTCAAAAGAATGGATACGACCTTTTACTGACATTACTTAACTTCCCCGCATGAGTGCGTATTTTATTGTTATTTTATTACAAAACCTGTTGCTAAAGTAGTCATAAACTCACTTTAAGTGTAAGGGTAATCGGTCGTGTTGTTTTTATGGGTTGGAGGCTGCTAGTGGGCGTACATCTTGAATACCTTCTACGGGAAAACGATGCAACCATTGTTGGTGCCAGCTCTCTAAATGGTTAATCGGCATTGGCCGAGCGATATAATAGCCTTGAGCCAATTTACAGCCCATTTTGCGTAATGATTGCCATAAGGCAACGTCCTCTATGCCCTCGGCAATGGTGTCTAACTCGAGCCGTTCGGCAAGCAATAGGCTTGCTTCAATGATAGCGTTTGCTGTGCGGCTGGTGGGTAAGGCCTGTACAAAGCTCATGTCGATTTTTAGCGAGGTAAAGGGCAGCAGGTCAAGTTGCTTCAATGATGAATAACCGGTACCAAAATCATCAATTGATAATTTAAACCCATGCATGCCTAAACGAGCAGCGGCTTCAAGGCTCCTCCCGGCATTTTCGAGGGCATCTGATTCGGTGATTTCAAAATAGATGATTTTGGGGAGCATTGGGTAGTGTTCGCTAATGGCAATTACTTTATCGACGAACCCATTTGAAATCAGGGTATGGGGGGTGATATTTACCGCGACTTTTCTTTGTTGCAGCTCGTCGTGATGTTTGAGGATAAAGTGGATGCTATTCAGCGCTAAATCAGCATCTTTGCGCATGGCAGAAAGCTGAGGTAAGAAGCTGGCAGGAGAGAGCACCCCAAACTTGGGGTGGCGCATACGTATGAGTGCCTCACAGCTTACCCATTGGCCTGTTGCAATATCGACAATAGGTTGAAAATAGGGAAGTAGCCAGCCTGCTTCCAAAGCATATTGAATATCCTGCTCTGCTAAATGGACTGAATACTGTGGTTGAGAATGAGGCTGGGCAGTCACAATATATTCTTGTGCTTGGCTGAGGTATTGGTGCAGCAAATAGTTGGTTGCTGGCTTGTTTAGGCTACCAATGAGGTGAAGCTTGTAATTCTGGCACATTTTACTGACGGAGCGGATCACGTCACTGCTGGCCGCACTGGTTATAATAATGCAGCCTGAGAAGCCTTGCTCTGCAAGGTGGCCTAGAAAAGTAATACCATCCATTTCTGGCATGTTGAGATCACAAACAAGTACATCCGGTTTGAATGTTAGCATGGCGTTTAGCGCTTCTCGTCCTGTACTGGCTGTGGCGAATTTACAGTTACGCTCAGATACTTGCCTGAGTTGATTCAGCAAAACTTGCTGCTGAAAGGGGTGATCCTCGACAAGCAATATGTTCATTTAAGCTGCTCCACTTGTTGTTCTAGTTTGTGGATTAGGTGGCGAACAGGTGCGAGTGCCGCCTCGGTAATGGTTTCAGTTGCGGCATGTTGTTCCAGTTGTTGGCATTGATCCGCCATTTGTTCAAACTCCATCATCCGCGCCGCCCCTTTCATTCTGTGGCAGATGAGTTTCGCGCTCTGGTGATTGCGCTGTGTTATTGCGTGTTTTAAGTCAGCACAGTCAGTAATACAGGCCTCGAGATATTGATGCATGAAGTTGATACAGAGCGAACGTTCGCCAAAAATACTTTCTAGCTGCGTTAGGCTGATCGGGCTTTCTTGATTCCCTGTTGTTGATTTGAGGGAGCGATTATTGTCCTTTGTTAGGCATGGCTCCTTAGGTTTATTTTGTTGTTTGAAACTACCTAGATCCCATTCATCGTCATGCGTTAGTTGCTCTGCTGTGGTCTGATGTAAGGGCGTTATCCATTGTGCTAAGGTTTCAGCCAATACTGTGAGAGAGACAGGTTTTGCCAAAAAGGCGTTAAAGCCAGCCTCTTCAATATGATGGCTGGCGGTGTTTGCTGTTAGTGCCACAACGGGTAGTGCCATGTTTTGTTGTCGGATGGCTTTTACTAGGCCATAGCCATCTAACTCGGGCATATGGCAGTCTGTCAGCAATAATGGGTACGTGTATTTACTCAGTGCTTCAAGTGCCTGCTTACCATTGTCAGCGATGTCAGCGTAGTAGCCGATATGGCTGAGTTGTTGAGCGATGATCTGTTGGTTTATCGGATGATCTTCAGCCACAAGTAGTAGCTTGTTTTCTAATATTGCTTGCTCTCTGGTAATAGGGGGGGCATCAAAGCCTGAACCGTCATTATTTAAGGCGTCGAAAGTTGTCACTGGGTTTAGCAGTGCATGGCGAAGGTGTTCGGGCAGCAATGGAGTATGGGATATTAACCAGCCATGATCATCGGGCTCGGGTGATAGCATTGCGACATCAGAAAAGGTCAGGATAGCCACTGAGCGGGGTAGTTTATTTACCCACTCCGTGCTGAGGTTATCAACTGCCCATGATTGCGCGATTAGCAGGGTATTGAGCTGGTACTTGTCAACCATTGCCATTAATTGGTCGTGATCACTTGGCTTGATAGGAACGGTTTCACATTGCCAGAAGTTTAGGTAATGCGGCAGCGTTACGTGATCATGCAAGCTTGTACCAATCAAACCGCAACGGAGGTTAAGAGGGGAAGTCGGTACGCTTTCACATACCTCAGACTTAAAGGTGAAGCTAAAGGTCGTTCCCTCACCGAGTTGGCTGTCCACTTCTATATTACCCCCCATCAAATTGACAATTTGGCGGCATATCGATAAACCAAGTCCAGTACCACAGAAACGGCGTTCAGTGCTGACATCAGCTTGTTCAAAGGGCTGAAATAATTTGCTGGTATCGTCGGGGCTGATCCCAATACCGGTATCTTTGACGGACACTTTTAGGGTTTGTGCATGGATGGTTTGATCAATGATATCAATATATAGGGAAACCTGACCTTGTTCGGTAAATTTAGTCGCGTTATTTAAAAGGTTATTTAAAACCTGCTTTAGCCGTAGTTCGTCGATCAATAGTTGGTTTGCGAGTGCTGGATCGACCCAAAGTGAGAAGCCTAATCCCTTTTGTTTTGCATGCATTATGTGTGGTTGAACCAGCATATTCAGTAACTCTGACACATAGCAGGGGGCGGGTGATAGCTTGAGTTTTCCCGCTTCTATTTTTGAAAAGTCGAGTACATCATTCACTATATTCAATAGATTGTGTGCTGATTGATCCAGGCTTTTGTGTAGCCCCTTAGTCTCTTTATGTCGGTTGGAGAAAGGCTCCATCAGTTCTAATAAGCTTAATATTCCACTAATCGGCGTGCGAATTTCATGGCTCATCATTGCGAGGAAGCGAGACTTAGCTTCGGTCGCACTTTCGGCTTGTTGTCGTGCCCACTCCAAATCAATCTGCTGCTGTTTAGCTTGGCTGATATCAATCAAGATACTGTTCCATTGCCAACCTTGCTCAACAGGGAAGACCTGACTGCGTATTTCTACCCAGCGTTTGGCGCCGCCAGCTGATTGCAGCTGAAGTTCGGTTTGCCAGTACCCGCGTGATACCGCTTCACTTATTGCATTGAATAAATAGACGTTGTCGTTACGTTGCTGAAGCAGTTCGATCAGCCGTTGAGGCTGAGCATAAAATGCACTGCTTGGGATCCCGATAAGATCTTGTATCTTTTCGCTGATAAACAGCAGTTCAATGTCGCTGGGATCGTCACTGCGCTGCAAGTGTTGTAGTAACACACCATCAAAGTTATTGGTGAGGTAAGTGAGCTTATTTTCCGCATTTTTACGTTGGCGGATTTCATTGCTTAGCTTACGGTTCCAGTAGGCGAAGGAGCAGAGAGCCACCGCCACGACCGCTAAAATCACGAGTGTCCAAAGCACGATTTTATTGGCTGACACTCCACTTTTTAAGGTTACGGTATTCCACTTGTTTTTGACATCGGTGAACTTACTTGGGGGAAGTGCCGCCATTGCCTTGTTCATGATATCCCTCAGGATAGGGTTGTTTTTGGCCATGGCGATACCGATAGGGCGCCCCTGTGAGTCTAGCTTTGAGGCTAAAACTCTCAATCTGCCTAGGTAGTTGCTCTGCAAAAGAGTGGAAGCACTTGATAAGGAGATCACCGCTGTATTGATCTCGCCAGCCAGTACCGCTTGCAATAAAGGTTTATTGTCTTGGTAGAGAATGACCGGGTTATCATCATAAAGTTGTTTACTCAGCACCTCACCAAAACGGTTCTTGACGACCCCAATGGTTGTTTGGCGGTCAATATATTCACGTTTGTTCGTCACCGAAGTCACCATGACCCAACGCTCTTCGCTATAGGGTTGGGTGCAATTGAGTGTTTGCAAGCGCTCGGGGGTACAAGTTACAGCGGCTACGGCATCGATCGTCCCCTCGTTGAGCATGTCGGTGATCTTGGTAAAGCTAGTTTCAGGTAACGGTACCAAGCTAGTGTTGAGTTGCCTGGCTAATAAACTTAATACATCTGCCCCCATTCCCGCCATTAACCCCGACTTGTCGGTGAATTGGTAGGGGAAATCGTTGGGGTGATAAGCAATTTTCAGTGTGCTGCGCTGATCAAGCCAACGCGCTTCATCTTCATTGAGATTAAGGTAGTTCTTATGCGATAAATATTGCTGCTGGGATGTTGTTAGCCATGTGTCGTAGATGTTGTTAAGGCGGTGCTGACTAATTTTATCCAAGCCGCTGTTAAGCTTGTCGATGATCTCGCGGTTAGATTTATGGGCTGCAAGGTAAAGCCTTTCATAAGGTACGTCTTCAAGCTGGCTGAGTGGTAGTTGATCAACCGTACTATAGTGGTTTTGCATGACATCTAATGTGATGGCGTTACCAATATAAGCTTTGGTTGTTCCCTGTTGTACGGCCATAAAAGCCTGTTCACTGGTTGGAAATGATACCAGTTGAAGTGGGTTGGCCGAGAGTTGTTGTAGTTGCTCGCGGATGGCGAAGCCTTGCTCTACCGCGATGAGTTTGTCTTTCAGCTGGTTAATGCTTTGAATGTTATCTGTTTGGCTAATCGCAGCCATAGGTATGACAACTAAAGGCTTACTGAAATGCATATATTTCTGGCGTTCATAGGTTGATGATACGCCCACAAGAATATCAATCTCGTTGTTGTTGAATGCGTGAAGTACATCGGCAAAGGTAGGGTAAAGCGTGGTTTTGGTGTTATACCCGCTGGTATGGGTAAGCTCGTGCACGAGAGAAGGCAGTAGCCCTGAGACGCGACCTTTCTGTGAGACGAAAGTAAACGGTGCCCAGTCGAAAGCCGGGTAACCGATACGCAGAGTGGGTTTATCCTCTGATGCTAATACTGCGGCTGGCAGCAGTAATAGTAACAATAACAATGTTCTTATCATGCCGCGATGGCTCCAGCAGCTTTACGGGTCATCACTTCAACGGGGGTTTGCAAGATCGAATTACAGGCCTGAAGTGCGGAGTACCATTTAGGAGGGGTCGATTGAGATTCAAAGACCCAGCGTGCCTGAATGAAACTTTCACGTGTAGTTGGTGTATGTTCAATCTGATCGTTGCAATACACATGAATCAAACTCTGGGCCAGCTCGTCATCAAAGCGATTATTCTCCCAGGCGGCGAAAATAGCTTTTGCGGCTAAGGCAGGGGAGCGCTGATACAGCTCAAGGGCTTGGTAATAATTTTCGTCAGGTGTCAGAATGGATTTGTTTTTTGCTAACCACTGATACTTGATCACTTTATGGCTGTCGCATTTATCTAAGGTGCACAGCAGGGCTATTTGCGAGATACATTTTTGCATCGCAGAGCGCATATTAAGTAATTGGTATAGTCGGTATGAGAGTAGCTGGAAGACGTAACTATTTTTGGTTTCGTTATTCACTGAAATTTGCTGCACTTGCTTGAAAGCCAATAACTTTCTATCTTGTTGGGCGCTCTGCCATGCCTGGAGAATTTGTAAATAAGGGCGTTCAGCGGCCGTCGTCTGATCTTCTCTGCTGATAGAGCACCACAGCCGTTCTATGCTTGAGACACTTTTCTGCGTATTTTGCAGTAGCCCCCAGCTAAGCAGGCAGCGCATATCTCGGCTATCCCAAATCGAACCTTGAAGGAGGCGATTCGCATCCTTGAGTAGCTTTTCTGAGTAGCCCCTCTTAGACAGCAAGGTATTTTCAATCAGTATCAATCCTAATAGGCGCTCAAGATTATAGTGGCTAAGCTGGTGGGCTTTAAGCCATAGCAGGTAGCCTTGCTGTAGATCGTTATTCTTTAGATAAATACGGGCAGATAAATCGAGCACTTTTATATGCTGGGGAAAAGCAGTTTGCACTTCGGCGGTATTTTTGGTGGCTTGTTCTAGGCTATTACACCTTAACAGTAACTCAATAAGAAGCAGTTTCGCAGGCAGGTAGTCATGCTGGGTAATGAAACTTTTCAGCAAGGCAATGGCTGTGGGCAATTGCTGGTGTTTAGCTAAACGCTTGCAAAGCTGGGTAATCGCCAGCTTAAAGCTTTTCTCATTCTGCGCCTGTTGTAATGCCTTGCGAGCCCCAGTAACGCCAGTAAGGTTGAATGCCTGCCAGATAGACTCATTAAGCTGCTGCTGGCTAAGGTTTGCCACTAACCTTTTTTGTAAGTTATTAGGCCTTAACGGTTTTACCAGATAATCGTCCGGCTCAAATTCTGCGAATGCCATGACGATAGGCAGAGAGTCATCGGCTGTGATGATTAACACGAGCGGGTTATGAGTGAGCAAATCTAGATGATGAAGCTGCTCAAGCAATTGCAGCCCCGAGCGGCCATTGCCTAAATTGAAGTCAAGCAACAGAATATCAAACGCCATACTGCGGCAGACTTGAAGGGCGTCGACGGCGTTGCTGACGCTGTATAAATTGGTGTTCTGAAAACCACACTTTTGCAGTACGGCTTTTGTGGTTTGCTGGATGATAGGACTATCGTCTACCACGAGTACTGACTTTTCTTTCAACATGTACATTGAGTCTGCTGGCCTTTCAAAACTCGGTCTTCCCTTGACCTTGAGGTAACCCTGACTTCACTTAAACGTATTGTCTTAGTTCATTCTCTCGGGGAATGTTTCTATCTTGGAGTAAGCGTTATACAGATGTTAGAGGAGTATCACATACATTTCAATATACAGAACGACATTCCGAATAAGGTGTGTGATAACGATAAAAAAGAGACTCAGCGTAGTATCTTATTCTGGTGATATTCTATTGAGGTGGGGAATATTTGGAAATGGAATGTTTTTTATGGTGATGAGTGGAAATACGCGTCATTACTCAGGTGGGATGTGCTGACTGCCAGAGACAAAAAAGCCGCTAACCAAGTTAGCGGCTTTTTCATTTATCCACACGCCATACGATGCATGGCATGTGATATTACTGAATGCTCAATTATAGAGACTCAGTGAAAGTACGTGCGATAACGTCTTTCTGCTGTTCAACGGTTAGAGAGTTGAAACGCACAGCGTAACCCGATACACGGATAGTTAGCTGTGGGTAGTTCTCAGGGTGCTTAACAGCATCTTCTAGCGTTTCACGGTTAAGAACGTTAACGTTCAGGTGCTGACCGCCTTCAATACCAGTTTCATGGTGGAAGTAACCATCCATTAGACCAGCAAGGTTAGCACGTTGAGTGTCTTGCTCTTTACCTAGTGCGTTAGGCACGATAGAGAATGTGTAAGAGATACCATCTTTAGCATCAGCAAACGGTAGTTTACCTACTGAAGTTAGCGATGCTACAGCACCTTTCTCATCACGGCCGTGCATTGGGTTTGCGCCAGGAGCAAACGGAGCACCAGCTTGACGACCATCTGGAGTTGTACCAGTTTTCTTACCGTATACCACGTTAGACGTGATAGTAAGGATAGACTGAGTAGGAACTGCATTACGGTAAGTCTTAAGCTTACGAATTTTCTCCATGAAAGATGAAACAAGTTCAACTGCCATGTCATCAACGCGTGAGTCGTTGTTACCGAATTTAGGGTAATCACCTTCGATTTCGAAGTCGATTGCGATACCGTCTTCGTCACGTACTGGCTTAACTTTAGCATGCTTGATAGCAGACAGTGAGTCAGCCGCAACAGATAGACCTGCGATACCACAAGCCATTGTACGGTGAACGTCACGATCGTGAAGTGCCATCAGCGCAGCTTCGTAGCTGTACTTGTCGTGAGAGTAGTGGATAGCGTTCAGTGCAGTGACGTACTGAGTTGCTAGCCAATCCATTAGGTTGTCTAGGCCAGACCATACTTTGTCGAAGTCTAGAACTTCGTCAGTCATTGCGTCTTGCTTAGGACCAACTTGGATCTTAAGTTTCTCATCCACACCACCGTTGATAACGTAAAGTAGTGTTTTAGCAAGGTTTGCACGAGCGCCGAAGAACTGCATGTGCTTACCGATAACCATTGGCGATACACAACAAGCGATAGCATAGTCATCGTTGTCGAAATCTGGACGCATTAGATCATCGTTTTCGTACTGGATAGAAGAAGTATCGATAGATACTTTCGCACAGAAACGCTTGAAGCCGTCAGGTAGCTGCTCAGACCATAGAACAGTGATGTTCGGCTCTGGAGAAGGACCCATAGTGTATAGCGTGTTTAGGAAACGGAAGTTAGAACGCGTAACTAGTGTACGACCATCAACACCCATACCACCCATTGATTCTGTAGCCCAGATTGGGTCACCAGAGAACAACTCATCGTACTCAGGCGTACGTAGGAAACGAACCATACGAAGCTTCATTACGAAGTGGTCGATCATTTCTTGAGCTTGTACTTCAGTGATTACGCCAGCAGCGATATCACGTTCAATGTACACATCTAGGAACGTAGAAGTACGACCTAGAGACATTGCAGCACCGTTCTGTGATTTAACAGCAGCTAGGTAGCCGAAGTAAGTCCACTGGATAGCTTCTTGTGCAGATGTTGCAGGACCAGAGATATCAAAGCCGTAAGACGCAGCCATCTCTTTAAGTTGACCTAGTGCACGGTGCTGCTCTTGAATCTCTTCACGAAGCTGCATCGTCATTTGTAGATCTTCACCAGACTCTAGTTGCCCTTGAGTTGAGTGGAACTGAGCTACTTTGTCTTTGATTAGGAAATCTACACCGTATAGCGCTACACGACGGTAGTCACCAATGATACGACCACGGCCGTATGCATCTGGAAGACCAGTTAGAACGCCTGACTTACGACATTTAAGGATGTCTGGAGAGTAAACGTCGAAAACGCCTTGGTTGTGCGTTTTACGGTACTCAGAATAGATTTTAGATACTTGTGAATCAAGCGTACGGCCGTATGCTTTACAAGAACCTTCGATCATGCGCACGCCGCCGTTTGGCATGATTGCACGCTTTAGTGGCGCTTCAGTTTGAAGACCAACAATCGTTTCAAGATCTTTGTTGATGTAACCAGCATCATGAGAAGTGATGGTAGAGATAACAGAAGTATCGAAATCAACAGGAGCGTGAGTGCTGTTCTCCTGTTTGATACCTTCCATAACCTGATCCCAAAGCTTGTTAGTCGCTTCAGTACCTTCAGAAACTAGGAAAGACTCATCACCTTCATATGGTGTGTAGTTTTTTTGGATGAAGTCGCGAACGTTTACATCGTTCTGCCATTCGCCAGCAGCGAAACCTTCCCAAGCTTTAGCAAATTGCTCTGCCATGACATACCTACCTTTTTCGTAGAAAAAATACGTACTGCGTTGACTGTTGAGCCAGCCTCACCCGAAGGTGAACAGCACACTTTCATTAACAATAATACGGATAGTCGAATGAGTAACTGTACCAATTTAACTATTCGTATTAGTGCTAAATACACCGTTAATAGAGGGCAGTGCGAACACTGCCCATCAACTTTACTATAGTAATGCTGGAATGCCGTACTGGCCTTCAAACATACCGACTGCCAACATAGCAACAAAACAGATAATTAATGCACCAGCAGGGATAATGATTTTATCAACTACTGAAAGCTTAGCTGCACGCTCTTTGTTACCAATTAGGCCGTTGTTATCGAGTAGCATTGTTAGTGCCCAAGCCAATACTGGGTTAGCCACTAGTGCTGCGAAGATACAAATACCTGCTGCTTGTGAGTCTTTGGTGTCTTTAACCATTTGAACACCCGCTTCAAGCAACGGTAGGAATACACCAACTAGTAGCGCGATACGCATTACTGGTGGCCATACCGCAACATCCATTGGGAAACCAAGGATTGCAACAACAATACACATCACACCAAGCAAGATTGCACCTGCTGGGATAGGACGCTTCGCGATACCTGCTGGGATAATGTATGTACCCCAAGATGATGTAATGTTACCACCACCTACCGCTGTACCTACGATTTGACGTAGAGAACAGGTTGTCATTGTATCATCAACATCCATCAGAACTTTTTCACTGCCACGAGGGTAGTTTAGTTCTTGGAAAATACGGTGGCCAAGGAAATCAGGTGACCACATAGCAACCGCTAGAATGGCAAACGGTAGTGATGCAATGAAGTGCTCTAGGTTTGGAAGACCAAGCATCCAACCTTGCTCTGTGCTACCCCACCAGTAAGCTGGGTTAAGGTTCGGCAAGCCTGTTTCGGTTTCGAATACTAGGTCAAAGCCAGCACCAAGTGCAAGTGCCACAAACAAACCAGCAGCAGCACAAGCAGGGATCGCAAGCCAGCGTTTGTTAATTTTGGCAAGAAAAGCGTACAGGATGATGTTTACAGCCAGTACCGCTAAGCCGATATAACCAAGGCTACCTTGAGCAACATCAGCACTTTGAAGACCAACAGCCCAAGATTGAATATCACCAATCTGACTCATTGCCCCAGTAAAGCCGAGGAAAATAAGTAGACCACCAGCAACCCCTTCACTGGTGAGATTAACCAGTTTGGAGCCACCTTTGAAATAACTTAACAGTAAGCCAAAAACGCCAAGCAAAATAGCAAGAGCAAGAGGGTGCGCGCCAGCCAGAGCAATGGTACCGATTAACGGGATCATTGGGCCGTGGTTACCTGCCAAGTTCGCTCTCGGGTTTAAAAAACCAGAGGCAAGAATACAGAACAGAAGTGCTGGAATAAGCATTTCAATTCGAGCAACTTCAATAGCGAAGCTTTTACCTAGTTCGACATGATCCCATGCTGCAGTAAGGCCATCAGCCCAAGACATTGCAACAGAAGAGTACATCGCGATAATCGCAATAGTACCAGCGAGTGCTGGAACTAAATCTTCGAGCTCAAAACGGAAGTCACGGCCTGGAAGGTTTAGTTTCCAACGACGTGGCTTCATGATTTTTAGCTCATGATCAAGATAGTCTGAACGACTAGCGAAGTCTGATGCAGGGCGATGTAGCTCCTGATAGCTTCTTTCTTGTGATGACATAAGTGCCTCGTTCTACATTCTACGTTTAAAAGATATTATTTTTTTGGTTTTTAATTATCGTTGATTTGAACTGTTCTTTCTCAAATTCAATCTGATATTAAGTGTAATTATTTTTCACCAATTTGGTCGCAGTTTACCGTCTGCCTAGTGAATTTGAATTGATCTCGATCACTTTGGCTAAAAAATTGTAAGAAAATAACCAAAAATATTTGAGCGCAAAGTGTAATTGTTATCAATTGTGAAAGAATTTTTACAATAAAAATAAAAGCAATACAATGCTTATTTTGTGGTTGTTCGTACTTAAGTGATTGTTTGATATTGAAATAAGTAATTGTGGCACATTTAATGCGTACTTTGGTGGTAATACCAATAAAGTAGCATCTTGATGATTAAAACCTATCCAGATGTTTCAACTTTTTTTGAGTGGATTGGTGAAAAGTATGGCTTAAAAGAAAGAAATGCCAGCACAAAGCTGGCATTTTTGGGCAAGAAAAGTAAAAAAGTTACACTATTTGGGCTTTTTTAGCAGCCTGTAACTTATGATATGAAGCCAGCAGCTTTTGATGGGTAGGAAACTGCTTCATCCCCAAATCACCAGCATTTAAACCATGAAAACGCACAGTGCCTTCTATCGATCCCCATGCTGCTGTAACAATGTCATTACCGTATTTGGACTCGAATTCGGCTTTCAACAGTAAAGGGTCGCGCTCTTCATCAAGAGCCAAATTTAAGCTGGCAACTAAGCAGTGAAAGAAATGAGTACGTTCAGGACTGTAGTTTGCGGTATTGCTATCGGTACATTGGCTTGCAAACTCAAGCGCGAGTTCAAGATCACCACCTGCTAGTGCGAGCAAACATTTGAGTTCGCCGATGCGTAAGGTCTCCCAAGCACTACCAACCTGTGGCGCTAGACCAATGATTTCATGCAGTAGGCATGAGTCATCAAACCCTTCTTCTTCTAAGATGGAATACATTTCAGCGTATTGTTCGGCTTCCCAGTCTACATTGGGTAGTGCCAAGAAGGTTTCGCGTAGCTCCATAGCGACATTGTTGTTGGCTTCAATGAGCATTTCAATAGGGTAAACTTCTGACCAACCCGGTACGATAATACGGCAGCTTGCTACGCCGAGGTGGCTGTAGTCTGCAATATAAACGTCTGCTCTTTCTGCAGTGAAAATATTCATCAGGTGGTTGAAACGCTCTTCAGCATTGCCGTTAAAATTCCAATCGACAAAGTCGTAATTGGCATCCGCTTGGAATTGTTCCCAAGTCATCAAACCTGATGCATCAGTGAAATGCGTTTTTAAGTCAGGTTGTTCGCTGACACCTTCATTATCAACCGTGGATTTAGGAAGTAATGCTACAACAGCACGTTCAAGTGCTTGTTCAAATTGTGGGTGCGCCCCGAAGGCTGCAAAGTGAGTTCTGCTTTCAGGGTTCAGTAGTGTGATGCAAATAACGGGGTACTTACCCCCTAGTGATGCGTCATAGCAAGAAACCGGAAATCCTTCGGCTTCTAGTGCATTGAGCGACTCTTTGATTGTTGGGAAGCGTTCAATAACAGAGGCGGGAATCTCAGGTAGGCTGATACGTTCTGTCAGAATGCGTTT
Organism: Photobacterium makurazakiensis; assembly: GCF_050336715.1. Taxonomy (NCBI): domain Bacteria; kingdom Pseudomonadati; phylum Pseudomonadota; class Gammaproteobacteria; order Vibrionales; family Vibrionaceae; genus Photobacterium; species Photobacterium makurazakiensis. The sequence goes on along the minus strand of NZ_JAKJSJ010000058.1, from coordinate 15,329 downwards.
TTTGATCGCTTGTTCGATAATCCCTGACAGTCCGTGCGTACGGGCTTCGGCTTTGGTATTCCCGACAGAGGTACCGTTAGAGGCATACAGGTTACCGATAATATTCACGGGAATATAGACTGTTTCTTTGCCTCGCTGGCGTTCAAAAGGCAAGGTACACACACCACGCTCCATATTACTCGATTGTAGGTCAATCAAGTCAGTCCCCAGTAACTCAAGTGTCGGATCATAGAACTGGATCAGGTACTCATCCAGAATGCCTTCCGGTGGTAGGTTGTCCTCTAAATCAAGCGGGAACCATTTTTCATTGGGGTAGTGCACGAACTCACTGTTTGCGATCTCTTCGCCAAGGTAGTAATTGGTGTAGAAATCGTTCATCGACAAGCACTTGAAGTACTCCCCCAGTGCAGAAGCTAGCGCGGCTTCTTTTGTTGTGTCGCTACCATTGACGATGTTCATTGGTGCATCAACATCACGAACGCATACAGACCAAACATTTGGTACTGGGTTGAACCAAGAGGCTTCTTCGATATTTAAGCCTAATTGCCTGAGCTTAGCTTGGAAAAGCGCAATAGATCCGTCAAGCGTGGCATCGTTACCCTGAGTAAATGTTTTCATTGTGGTTCTCATAGAGAGTGTTGAGTGGCGCGAATTATATCCAATTATATGCGATTAACCTAAGTGAGATGTATTTGCTAAATAGTGCTTTAGTAACAGTTAGTAATAGATTGTTGGTTTTTTGACCTTCATCTCATCTTGTCTTGAGGACGAGTGAAAGTAGTCACAGTTCGTTGCTACCCCTTGTAGCAGAATAGGTTGGCCATCTGCGGATTGACCGCATGATAATTCTAGCTACATACAATAAATCACCATTTTTGTCGGCCTATTATTTTAAAGGTAGATTAAAGTAGGTGAAAAAAGAGGGATACGATGAACGCAACAATAGCATCAAACATTGACGCACTGCGCGATGACTATATTGCCGCAGTGAAGCGAATAATCGCAATACCAAGTGTTTATCAGGAGGATGATAGCGGTATGCCATTTGGCAAACCAATAGACGACTGCCTGAACGAGACATTGAAGCTCTGCCATGAGCTTGGTTTTGCAATATACAAAGATCATAAAGGCTACTACGGCTATGCTGAGATCGGTGATGGCGAACAGATGATCGGTGTGTTGGGCCACTTGGATGTGGTTCCTACCGGTGAGCTGTCAGTCTGGCATTCTGATCCATTTACCCCAGATATTCGTGATGGACGGTTATATGGCCGAGGCACGCAGGATGATAAAGGGCCAACCTTGGCTGCTATCTTTGCGGTAAAAGCATTGCTCGACAGTGGAGTAACGCTCAATAAGCGAGTGAGATTTATCTTTGGTACAGACGAAGAAACCCTTTGGCGCTGTATCGACCGCTATTTAGAAAAAGAAGAAGTGCCACAATGCGGCTTCACGCCAGATTCAGCGTTTCCGTTGATCCATGCGGAAAAAATGCTGATCCAATCATGGTTACACGGTAAGGGGGATGATTTGATCGCCCTTGATTGTGGCGGTGCACTCAACGCCGTACCGGAGTTGGCTAAATATGAAGGGCCGCTGTGGGAGGAGTTAGCTGCAAAACTGGATGAGCTTGGGTTCGACTTTACTGCCGATGACGCAGAAGTCGTGGTGTTTGGTAAAGCTGCTCACTCAGCTGCCGCTGACAGTAAAGGCGTGAATGCTATCTCGCGTTTGTGTATGGCTTTACGCCAAATCGGCGTTACTCACCCAGCGATTTGTTTTGTTGCTGAACAGATAGGTCAAGATGCGAATGCCAAAGAGATTTTTGGCCCAGTTGAAGATGTCAGCGGACGATTAACGTTTAATGTGGCTCAGCTAATGGTGAATGCCGAGCACAGTAAGCTTGGACTCGATATCCGGGTGCCAGTGACGTTCAGTAAAGAGAGCTTTGACAACGATATGCTGGCCGTCGCCGAGCAGTATGGGCTGTGCTATGAAGAGTTTGATGTGCTGCCTTCGTTATATATGCCGTCAGATAGTCCAGTGATAAAAACACTCATGAGAGCCTATCAAGAAGTGAGTGGTGATATTGATAGTGAGCCAATGACCTCTGGTGGGGCGACTTATGCTCGAGCTATTCCTAATTGTGTGGCTTATGGGGCGATTTTCCCAGGCCGCGACAAGGTGGAACACATGCCGAACGAATATCTAATTATTGATGACATGCTCAAAGCGATGAATGTGTATGCCAACGCGATTTATCAATTGCAGGGAGTAGAGCTATGACAACCACGACTGAGGCTGGCAAAGTGAAACGAACGTTCAAGATGCCAACGGTTTATACCATCCTATTTATCATCATTGCGCTGGTAGCGTTACTGACTTGGATCCTACCAGCAGGAAAGTATGATTACATGATCAACGGTACCGATCAGATTATTCCTGCGGCGGAAGTGCTGGACTATGACGGTGGAGAGCGGCTATTACCGGTGCCTGGATCTTACCAAGAAATTGAGTCTTCTCCTCAAGGTGTGATTGATGTCTTGATGGCACCGATCAAAGGCTTCCATAAAGCGGTCGATGTTGCATTGTTCGTGTTGGTGATTGGTGGTTTCCTTGCGGTCACTATGCGCACTGGGGCGATGGATTCCGGTGTGGCGGCGATTGTTCGTAAATTCCGCGGGCGCGAACAAATGATGATCCCTGTGCTGATCACGCTGTTTGCTCTGGGTGGCTCAACCTATGGTATGGCTGAAGAAACCGTGGCGTTTTGGGCGGTGATTTTGCCTGTTATGGCCGTTGCCGGCTACGACCGTATGGTTGCAGCAGGTATTATCTTGTTGGGTTCTGGGGTTGGGGTTTTAGCTTCAACGGTAAACCCGTTCGCAACCGGTATTGCCTCTGGTTTTGCTGGGCTGCCAATTGGTGACGGTATTGTCTTACGAGTTATCCAGCTTACGGTGCTGATTGTATTGGCATCGTGGTATGTAATGCGGTATGCCTCAAAAGTAAAAGCCGATAAAGCAAACTCAGTATTGGCAGATATTGAATTCAACGATGAGTTCTCTCACGTTAAAGATGATAACGGTGAGTTTACGCCCAAGCAAAAGTGGACCATGGGGATCTTTTTTGGCGCTTTCTTGGTGATGATTTACGGCGTGATCCCATGGGAAGACATGGGCATTACGGCAATACCGACGCTTTGGTGGTGGTTTGATGAATTATCGACTCTGTTTTTAGCTTCGGCCATCTTGATTGCGGTTATTAACCGGATGTCGGAAGGCGATTTCATCCGTACTTTCTTAGAAGGGGCGAAAGACTTAATCGGGGTTGCGCTGGTGGTTGCTGTTGCTCGTGGTATTTACGTGGTGATGGAAAACGGGGTGATCATCGATACTATTCTCAACTGGGCAGAAGGTATGGTTACCGGCTTATCTTCTGGTGTGTTTGTTGTGGTGACTTACTTCGTACACATAGTATTGAGCTTCTTTATTCCATCAACATCGGGCTTGGCGACAGTGTCGATGCCATTAATGGCACCGTTGGCTGACTTCTCTGGTATTGGCCGCGATTTAATTATCACAGCTTACCAGTCTGCAAGTGGCTGGATTAATATTTTCGCACCAACAGCAGGCCACTTGGTCGCAGGTTTAGCCTTGGCTAAGATCCCTTATGAGCGATTCCTTAAGTGGGTAATGCCATTTGTGGTCATGGTATTGGTGGTGACAATTGTGATCTTGTTTGCAGGCGCCGCATTGATGTAATCAAAAACATTTCGTTTAACGATAGAGTGTGGAGAAAGGGCGAGTATGGTTTGCATACTCGCCTTTTGTTATTTATTTCTGCTACTATCGAAATATGAATTATGTTGGAGATCAAGCATGGAACTGGATGCGGTAGCCAAGGCATTAAAAGAGTTGGGTCATCCTACTCGTTTGTGTGTATATAAACATTTAGTGAAAGCAGGCCACGATGGATTACCAGTCGGAAAGCTTCAGGAAGAGCTTGGGATCCCAGGTTCGACATTGTCTCATCATATCTCTGGGCTAGTATCAGCTGGGCTTATTACCCAGAAGCGTGATGGAAGAACGCTGTATTGTGTTCCGCAATATGATGTCTTAGAAGGTGTGATTGGCTTTTTACAAGATGAATGTTGTACCGCTGCGACATTAGCGAAATAGTGATGGTAAAAAGCGAGGGCTGTAAAGCGCTCGCTTTTTCTTTCATACTAGATGGAATATAGGTTTATCGGCTTTTGGGTCTAAGTGATAATACGTGTATGAGCCGTTCAGGTCTCTGTGGCCATACCAATGGACTTGCGACCGGATTATTTTCATTAAACCATCCTTCAAAGCGCTCAGTATTGTACTGATAGAATTGAACGGTATTGTACAGCGGTACAGTTACTTGCTCGCTAGCAATGATTTGATTGAGCTCCTGAATGATCGCGAGTCGTTGTAGGGCACTTGAGGCGATAGGAAACTGTGTAAGTAGTTCATCAACACGTGTGTTCTTGTAGAAATGCATTGCATAGCGTGGGTATTGTGGTGATTGGTAGGTGCTGTTGAAGGCACTGTCAAAATACTTAAATGGCGTTGGGCCCTGTGGGTAATTTGTTAATGCCATTTGATAATCCCCAAGCGTTAGCCGTTCAACAAAAGGAGTAAAATCTTTTTGAATAGGGGTTACCTTAATACCAATTTGCTCCATCATTTCAGCAATAAGTAACGCCGTCGTATTAAAATCTGACCAGCCATTCGGCGATAATACAGTTAGCTGCAAAGGCTTACCTGATGGTAACTGTCGCCAACCATCCCCATTTTTATCGGTAACATCTAATACATCTAACCAATCTTTTGCGAGGTTGGCATTATATGACATGTAAGGAAGATACCGCTCGGTTACGATCGGATCAGCCCAGCTGTTAAAGCGCTGACTCATACCTGATGCGAAGATCGAAGGCTCTCCTTGTCCAAATGCAGCAATGTTTATTAACAGTTGGCGTTGAATTGACATCGAGACGGCGCGACGAAATTCGACATGTTGAAACAAGTCGCGTACTTCAGGATCTTTGGCTTCAAAGTTAAACATCAAACTAATCGTACTGGTCGGGGGTAACCAATATTGGTAATCAGGCGAGTAAGACGCGTAATGACGTTCGATATCGGGAATAAAGCTACCTGTCCAATCAAATTCACCGGTTGAAATACGTGAGATAAAGTCATCGTTGTTGGTGACTTTGGGATAACGTAAACAGTCAATATGTCGAGCTTCAGCCTGCCAGTAATTAGGGTTAGCACACTGTAAATACCCATCTTCATTCAAAGATGAAATTTCGGTGAAGGGGCCTGTACCGACGGGCTCAGCATTGGCGAATTGCATATAATCTTTTACGTCTTGCCACTGGTGCTGAGGAACGATAGGCAATAAGACAAGTGTATAGGCGACCAGTGCATTTGGTTTTTTGAGTTTGAAGTACACTTCGTGATCGGAACGTTTTTCAATGTATTCAACCCATGGATTTATGCCATGTGAGTCAAGTTCTGGGTATTTTTGCGCAATAGAAAATGAAAAAACCACATCATCCGCAGTGAATGGTTTTCCATCAGACCAGAGAACACCTTCACGAAGCGTAAAACTGATCCCTTTTAAATTACTGTCGAGGCGATAATGCGTTGCAAGGCGGTACTCAGGCTTGTTGTTTTGTAATGTGTTGAAGACGATGAGTGGCTCAAAAATAAACTCATGCGTTGTAGGCATACTGGATTTGGAAAAAGGGTTAAAGTTTGCGCTCACTTTATCTTTATATTCCGGTACAACCGTAAGAACAGATGTTGTTTTAGTGTTTTCTGGTAATGCGAAGCAGAAAGAAGAAAATAAAACAGAAACAAGGAGTAATGATAAGGTTCCTTGGTTAATTATTCTGCTAAAAAAACAGCTAAGCATGAATTCGCTCCATATCGCTAGCTTAAGGGCAATTTTATGGCGTTAACCTACAGGATGTTTACGGGATGATCAAATGGCGAAAGTTAAGCAACAATGAGTAACTATGCACACTATTTAACTATTGATTCTCATTGGTTTAAGGTTAACAAAATGTTGCTTATTGCGATTTGTGGTGATACCTTCGATGAAGTAATCGGAAAACAGTCAATCACTCTAATGCCTAATCATGCATAAATTAGGAAATAGGTAGATAGCAGATTTTCTTGAAATTGGTAGTTCGCGGCGATACAGGAGTAGGCGCACATGGCAAGTGAAGTGGCGCTTGATGTAAAGGATTTACATAAGTCTTTTGGCCAAAATGAAGTCTTAAAAGGCATTTCATTAACGGCCCACCGTGGTGATGTTATTTCAATTATTGGCTCTTCCGGTTCAGGGAAGAGTACATTTTTACGTTGTATTAATTTACTCGAGACCCCTACGCAGGGTGAAATTTGGGTAAAGGGTGAATTAATTAAAATGAAAAACAACCGGCAGGGTGAATTTTTGCCAGTTGATGAAAAGCAGGTGCAACGCATCCGTTCACGCCTTGCGATGGTGTTTCAAGGGTTTAACTTGTGGTCGCACATGACAGTGCTTGGCAATGTGATTGAAGCACCCGTGCATGTCTTAGGTATTCCAAAAGCAGAAGCTATTGAGCGCGCAGAAGCCATTTTGAAAAAAGTCGGCTTATATGACCGCCGTAATTATTACCCTGGACACCTTTCTGGTGGCCAGCAGCAACGTGCGGCGATTGCTAGGGCGTTAGCGGTCGATCCTGAAGTGATGCTGTTTGATGAACCGACCTCAGCGCTTGATCCGGAATTGGTCGGCGAGGTACTTGGGGTTATGCAAGATCTGGCTCAGGAAGGACGTACCATGTTGGTGGTTACGCATGAAATGGCATTTGCTCGCGATGTATCTAACCAAGTCATGTTTTTACATCAGGGGCGAGTAGAAGAGCAAGGTGACCCTGCTAAATTATTCACCAACCCAGAATCAGAACGCTTACAACAATTTATTTCATCAATTTATTAATTTTTATTGTGACAAGCATCAATAGAGAATGTGACTTCTCTTCGTGAGCATGCTTCACCATATTGTTTACACAGACAGCAATTATATCAGGAGTAGAACATGAAAAAATGGATTTTGGCTGCTGCCGTTGTTTCAGCCTTAGGCGCAACATCATTACAGGCAAAAGAGTGGAAAACTGTCCGCTTTGGTATTGAAGGTGCGTATCCTCCTTTTAGCTGGACCGAGCCAAGTGGCGAGCTAAAAGGTTTTGATGTTGATATGGCGAATGCATTGTGTGAAGAAATGCAGGTTAAATGTAAGGTTGTCGCTCAAGACTGGGACGGTATTATTCCGTCATTATTAGCACGTAAATATGACGCCATTATTGCTGCTATGTCTATCACTGAAGAACGTAAGAAAAGAGTCGACTTTACTGGCAAATATGCCCTTATCCCTAATAAATTTGTTGCCAAAAAAGGCACAGAACTCGACTTTACCAAAGAAGGCCTAAAAGGGGTAAAAGTTGGCGTTCAGCGTGCAACAACGCATGACAAATATCTAACGGATAACTACCCAGGCTCGGTTGAAATTGTGCGTTATGGTTCATTTGATGATGCCTACCTTGACTTGAAAGCTGGCCGAATCGCAACTGTATTAGGTGACGCTTCTGCATTGGAAGAAGGTTTACTTAATCGAGATGGCGGTGATGGCTATGAATTTATTGGCCCATCGTTGACGGATCCAAAATGGTTCGGTGACGGCTTTGGTATTGCGGTACGTAAGCAAGATAAAGATTTAACTAAGCAACTTGATGAAGCCATTACATCACTTCGTGAAAAAGGTATCTATCAAGATATTGCTGCGAAGTACTTTGCTTATGATGTATACGGTAAGTAACACGAAAATTTAAGCGTTTACAAGGGCTAGTTAGCGAAGGCTAAATAGCCCTGTCTTGTTTTTAGGTTGGCATCTCTCTCCTAAGTCGTAATAAGGAGCTTCCTTTTGATTGATTTGAAAGGTTACGAATGGTCACTGATTGAAGGGGCATGGATTACCCTGCAGGTGGCTCTATTATCACTATTACTCGCCATGATCCTGGGTATGTTTGGAGCGCTAGCGAAGCTATCTCCTTACCGATGGGCGAGAGCAATAGCCACGTTTTATACTACGGTGATCCGTGGTATTCCTGATTTAGTGCTAATGATGCTGATCTTCTTTGGTGGGCAAATGTTGTTAAACGATAGCCTTTACCGAGCGAATGAAGCATTAAATGCATATTTTGCTTCAGATCCTAACCATGAATGGACATCGTATTTACCTGATTATGTTGAAATCAGCCCGTTTGTCGCGGGTATTATGACCATAGGTTTTATTTTTGGTGCATATATGGCTGAGACATTTCGTGGCGCTATTCTCTCTGTCGATAAAGGTGAACTTGAGGCTGGTAAAGCTTATGGGATGAGTGGCTTTCTGTCTTTCCGCCGTATCCTACTTCCTCAAATGATCCGTCATGCCTTACCTGGATTTGGTAATAACTGGCTCGTTCTCTTGAAAACCACTGCGCTAGTGTCTGTGATTGGACTTGATGACATGGTACGAAAAGGGGCGTTAGCCGCAGGCACAACACAAATGCCTTTCACTTTCTATATGAGCATTGCGGTTATCTTTTTGTTGTTTACTACTTTATCAACGACAGGCCTGAAATGGGTCGAGCGTAAATTCAGTATTCATACGAGGTAAGTTATGGATTTTAGTATTTTAACCGACTCATGGCCTATCTATTGGCAGGGGTTATATACCACGGTATGGATGGTAGCCGTTGCGCTCATTGTTGGTTTAATCGTGGCCGTGCCAATTGGCGTTGCCCGTAATAGTAAATCACCCATTATTTTTCTCCCAGCTTGGGCATTTATCTATTTTTTCCGCGGCACCCCGTTATTGATCCAGCTGTACCTTATTTATTATGGTTTAAGTCAATTGATTGAAGTGCAAGGTACGATGTGGCAAGAAGCATGGTTTTGCGCATTGGTCGCCTTTGTGCTTAATACATCGGCGTATACTGCAGAGATAGTTCGAGGCTCAATTAATAGCATGCCAAAAGGTGAGATTGAAGCGGCTAAAGCGTATGGAATGAGCGATGCGCAAGCGTTCCGTCGCATCATTTTACCGAGCGCGCTGCGCCGAGCATTACCCGCCTACAGTAATGAGGTGATTTTTATGCTTCATGGCTCAGCTGTGGCAGGTATCGTTACGATTGTCGATTTGACCGGGGCAGCTAAGATTGTTAATTCACGCTATTACGCGCCTTTTGAGTCATATTTGTTTGCTGGCTTATTCTATATGCTGCTCACGTTTATCATTCTATGGGGCTTCCGTCGTCTAGAAGGGCGCTGGATGCGTCATCTCCGTCCTCTGTCTTAGTCTTCGTTTTATCAATAAAAAGCCCAGCAATCTAATTGCTGGGCTTTTTTGACATAAACGCTAGGGCGACTTGGTTTTAAACGGCAATGTCGTCATAAAGTATGGTTGCCGTCAGGGCTGCTACTTCATCAATATACTGACGTACTTTCGCTGGGAATTTAATACCTTTAACCACGGTTAAATTACGCAGTGACGGGAATAGGTTCACATCATCGTAGCTCAGTCGGTTATCACGCTCTGATGGTAATACCAGCCAATCAAGTGCATCAAAGGATGCATTGAGCCCAGCAAGGTATTCGTCAGATTTTGCAAACGCATCATCGAAGTCTTGCTCGATCATGGCGGTTTTATTTTTGGTAAACCATGCTTTTGCGGCTTGGCTGCCAAACTCAGGAAGTTCGACTTTCATCCAGCGTGGATATAGCAGGCGACTGCTGAATGGACGGGCAACCTCAGACCAGGCTGCAATATTGCCTTCATTGCGACTTGCTGTAAGTACAGGCTTACCATCCAGTGCATCAATATAAGCTGCAATATCTAAGCTTTCTGCCATGTAGCTAGCATCTTCTTTTTGAAGGATAGGTACCAAGTTTGCCCCCACTTTTTCGATGCGAGCATCGATATCATGGTTTTGCAGGTAGATTAACTCGATATCGGCTTCCTTCAAGCCTGCGACCATCATTGCCTTGATACAAAAAGGGCAATGATCAAAAACAAACAGTTTCATTTTTATTCCTTGTCGTAATATCCCAAGTAGTAGGGCGCGTACCCAGTGGAAAGCTGCACGCCCTAAATAACGTTTTAGCTAAATGTTGACCAAATAGGAGCATGATCAGAAGGCTTTTCGATACCACGAAGCTCATAATCGATCCCCGCTTCTGTACAACGCTCGGCTAACGATGGGGTTGCAAGTACAACATCAATGCGCAGGCCACGGTTATCGACAAAGCCTTTAGAGCGATAGTCAAACCACGAGAACTGGTCGTCAGTTTCTGGGTGTAGCTGACGGAAAGTATCAATAAAGCCCCAATCAAGTAGGGTTTTCAGCCATTCACGTTCAATCGGTTGGAAAGAGCATTTCCCAGTTTTTAGCCAACGTTTAGCATTGGCTGGCCCTATACCGATATCTAAGTCAATCGAGCTAATATTAATATCACCCATAACGATGATTTCTTCATCGTTGTTATGGTGGTTGTTCAGGTAGTTCATTAAGTCAGCATAAAACTTTTCTTTTGCTGGAAACTTAGTTTCATGGTTAACGTTATCGCCTTGTGGAAAATAACCATTGAGTACGGTGACTTTTTTTCCATTATCTTGCTCAAACGTTGCCATGATCATTCGGCGCTGAGCATCGTCATCGTCCGTCGGGAAGCCTTTACGTACTTCAACGGGTTCTTGCTTACACAGCATTGCCACGCCGTAGTGTGCTTTCTGACCATGGTGGTAAACCTTATAACCCATGGCTTCGACGGCTTCTAATGGGAATGCTTCATCGTGCACTTTGATTTCTTGGAGGCCAATAACATCAGGTTGATGTTTGTCGATCAGGGCTTGCAGCTGGTGAAGGCGGGCACGAAGGCCATTGATGTTAAATGAGATTACTTTCATTGTTTTTATCGTATTTTGAAGGAGGTATTTTTCGATACTAACATAGAACGATTGACGCAACGAAGTAGAGAGTCATGAAGTTATGGTATTCAAGGAATGCCATCAGCTGCTGCTAATGGCATTGGTGCTCCTGCTGTTTTTAAGCATCAGAAGAATTGGAATATGACTTACAATGCTGCCAGTGCGGCTTCGTAGTTTGGCTCTTCGGTGATCTCGCTAACTAGCTCGCTGTGAACAATTAGACCTTCTTCATTTAGGCAAATAACGGCACGTGCAGCTAGGCCACGTAGTGCACCTTCATCTAGGTTAACACCATAATCCTGGGTGAAAGTAGGTGCACGGAAGAAAGAAGCGGTTTGCACGTTTTTCAAACCTTCAGTTTCACAGAAGCGACCCGTTGCAAAAGGTAAGTCAGCAGAAATGCATAGTACAACGGTATTTTCTTGGCTTGCTGCTTTTTCATTGAACGCACGTACGCTGGTAGCACATACAGGTGTGTCGATACTTGGGAAGATATTTAAAACCACTTTCTTCCCTGCAAAATCGGTAAGCTGAACATCAGATAGATCAGCCCCACACAGTGTGAAAGCTGGTGCTTGGCTACCTACAGCTGCGAAAGTACCGGCGACGTTTACAGCATTTCCTTGAAAAGTAACTTGAGTCATAACTTTACTTGCCTTTTTTTAGTTTATATATAGTTGATTTATATAATAAATACCCTGCGGGTATTTGTATTGTACATAGTTGCATAATAAATATAACCATAGCTTTCGCAGGTCGTACCTCCCTGCTTATAAGGCATGACTATCTTGTTAGAATTTATTGATTATCTTCAACAGTTGCGGCTTAACGACTTTTAAGAAGCCACTTTCTATACTCAGTACACAATCAACGTGGGGATGCTCGCGGACCGAGATAAGGAAGATGACGATGGGTAAGTTGGTACAGGGTGTTTGGCAAGATGTCTGGTATGACACCAAAGATAGTAATGGTAACTTTGTGCGAGAAGATGCAGGCTTTCGTGGCTGGCTTACTACGGATGGGGGGGCTGGTCCGGATGGTCAGCGAGGTTTTAAAGCTGAGTCAGGCCGTTATCATTTGTATGTATCGCTTGCTTGCCCGTGGGCACATCGCACATTGATCTTTCGCCAGCTAAAAGGTTTGGCTGAACATATTGGTGTTACAGTGGTGAGCCCGGATATGCGCACTAAAGGTTGGGAGTTTGACCAACCGGAACCCCTGTATGACTTTACCTGCGTACATCAGCTGTATAGCAAAGCTAAGCCTGACTATACCGGTAGGGTAACTGTTCCTGTGCTTTGGGATAAGCAAACACACACCATCGTGAGTAATGAGTCCTCAGAAATTATTCGGATGTTCAATAGCGCCTTTAATCAGTTAACGGGCGACGAGCAAGATTTCTATCCAGAAGCATTACGGGCGGATATTGAACATTGGAATGACTTTATTTATCCAAATATCAACAATGGTGTATACCGGTGTGGCTTCGCGACTACACAAGAAGCGTATGATGAAGCCTATGACAACTTGTTCATGGCATTAGATAAAGTTGATCAGCATTTAGGATCACAGCGTTACTTAGCGGGAAACCAAATCACTGAAGCGGATTGGCGGCTATTTACGACGTTGATTCGATTTGATGCCGTATATGTTGGGCATTTTAAATGTAATAAACAACGTATTGCTGAGTATCCGAACCTTCAGGGATACCTGAAGGAGCTATATCAATACGCCAATGTGGCTGATACTGTCGATTTCTATCACATAAAGAGACACTATTACTTCAGCCATGACATGATCAACCCAACAGGGATCGTGCCGCGTGGTCCGACATTAGATTTGTTATCCCCCCACGGGCGTGACTAGCTCGCATTTAATAGAAACTGATGGGTTCGGGCTTGGTAAGTCCGAACTATTTTGGCTTGGTGCGGTGGGGCTTTTAATGTCTGCATATCTTCGAATAGTTGCTTGCGCCATTGCTCTAACCCATCGGGTAGTGGCATCGAAGTAATGGCCTTTAAGCTAGCTTTAATTTTTACGGTATCGTCAGTGCACAGCCTGCTAAGGCAATCTAGTCTGCCTAAATGTGCTTCGCTACAAAGTGGGTAATTATGGAGGATTTGTTCATAGAGGTTGAGAGCAGTACTTGTGTCGCCCTCACGTAGCTGGTTAGCTTGTGAAAGCTTGGTTTCTAGTACCTTTATTTCCGCCAGTAGCGGCTTGTTCTGTTTGATTTCATTCAGTCTGATTTTGCTATGCCCATCAAAACGATCACGAAGTGATAGGGCATTATTTAATTCGGCAATCAGCTGGGTTTCACCGAAATGAAGTAACACTGGCAGTGCATCGGCAATCATGACTGATGGCAGCTTGGTGATTTTGTTAAAGTAAGTTGAAAGTCCGACTAGGATCCTCCGCTTGGCTTTAAGGGGCTGATCATTAGCAAGCGCCAAGCGCGCTTGTATAATATGGCTGAAACTGGTTAAAAAAGGCTGCTGGATAGGTAATACGCGTGAGTGGGCTCGTCGAATAATGCCTTTGAGTGCAGTCTTCAGCTCATGTTTTAGACTTTTTGATGAATGGCCATAGTAAGCTTGTTCAAAGATAGCGGTGTATTCGGCAAAACAAATGATCCATTCAACATCAATGATGGGTAAATGGCTTGCAAGTGTTTTACCTGAATTCGTGAGTTGCTCCATACGTTCTAAGCTCGCAGCGAGCTGAGCAACCTTGAGGGCACGGTGGCTGATAGTTGGGGTTAGCTTTAATGCCTTTTCTGCGGTTTCGAGCGCCTCGTAATAAAGTTTGCCTTCAGCTTGGTATGTAGCTAGGTAATCATATAGCTCAATATTAAGAGGGGAGCGGGCAATTAATTGCTCCAGTTTTTTTATCACCTGCTGCAATTTACCTTGATGGTGGAGTACTTTGACTTCAATCAGAGAAAGTTTTGGTGACGGATTATTTTTGAGCAATATATGGGTATAGCGTTCGACTTGCTCCCACTGGCCGTTAGTGACCATCATATCAAGCAATAAGCCTTCTAGCTTATGGTTGTAGCCATATTGTTGCAGCTGTTTGCAACATAGCTCAATGGCAGTGTCTAGCCCATCAGATTCAATCGCCTCATAAATCGGTTGGCGCCGAGCACAGTCATTAAGAGTCGTTAATAACTTTTTCTTAATGGTTTGGGTGGTTATCGGCTTTGTCATGAAGCTATCAGGCTCGACAGCCATACTGGTCAGGATCACTTCTGCTGAGTTGTCGCCTGAAATCATGATCAGGCCGCAGTGTGAGGTAATGTACTTTCGCCTGCGCAGCAGATTGACTAATTCACTGCCGTTAAGTGCCCCATCAAGGTGATAGTCAACGAAAAGAATGTCGTAGCAGTTTTTTTTACAGCTTTCGATGGCATTGTGGTGATCAAGCGAAATGTCGATGTCTTTCAAACCGATATGTTGTAGAACTCCCTTGATCAATGCAGCAGCAGCACGCTGATCATCAACGACCAGTACCTTAATTGGTTGGAGTTCTATACAGCTTTCATTTGCAGAAAAATTCGGTTTTGTAGGCATGTCCTTATTCCAACTTGTTATGCATCTAGTTGTATTCTAGTTGGCATTAATGAAACTAGACAAATCCAATTCTATGAATAGTGAAGAGAACACTTTCCTATTACACAATGAACGCCCAAATTACGGATCTTATTGATATTAATGTTAATTTGTTCTTCCTCGGTGGTAGAGGGGAGATGAAATAGTGATAAGTGAATAAATTATAGACGAAAAAAAGCCAGTAGCTTGCGCTACTGGCTTGAATGATGGTGGAGGGAGATGGATTCGAACCATCGAAGGCAGAGCCGTCAGATTTACAGTCTGATCCCTTTGGCCACTCGGGAACCCCTCCACGGGGTGTTGCTAATTGTTTGGCTTTAAAAGCCAGAAAACTGTTTGGCCACTCTTACGAGTAAAACAATTTYCAAAATGATGGTGGAGGGAGATGGATTCGAACCATCGAAGGCRGAGCCGTCAGATTTACAGTCTGATCCCTTTGGCCACTCGGGAACCCCTCCACGGGGTGTTGCTAATTGTTTGGCTTTAAAAGCCAGAAAACTGTTTGGCCACTCTTRCGAGTAAAACAATTTTCAAAATGATGGTGGAGGGAGATGGATTCGAACCATCGAAGGCGGAGCCGTCAGATTTACAGTCTGATCCCTTTGGCCACTCGGGAACCCCTCCACGGGGTGTTGCTAATTGTTTGGCTTTAAAAGCCAGAAAACTGTT
>NZ_JAKJSJ010000057.1:0-45509 GCF_050336715.1 Photobacterium makurazakiensis | reverse complement strand
TATTAAAGGAGTTATCAAATGGGCTAAGTAATACTTTATATAAGGAAAACGATGAAATTAATTGAGGTAAGTATTAACTCACCGTTAGGAGTTAGGAGTTAGGAGTTAGGATTAGGCGTCATTATTATTTTGAACCTTGCACTAGTGCAAGGTTAGTCAAACATTGCTTATCTACTGTTTATAACACCTCTTAAAAACACCTACTTATTACCTGTGTTTTATATGACTGATTTTTCATACATGAATGCTAAATTTCGTTTGCACACCATAAATATGCGACTAATCTCATATTTGAGTCATTTTTAATTACCCAAAAGGATATTCGTATGGCTGACACTAAAAAACCTGAAGGAACAACTAACTACGAAGCAGGAACAGAAAGTGAGGACTTTATTGTTGGTAGCCAAGACAATGATTTAGTCACCGCTGGTGACGGTGATGACATTGTTCTGGGTGGTGACGGTGATGATCAGCTATACGGTGAATCCGGTGATGATGTATTGGAAGGTGATGCGGGCGATGACACGATTGCAGGTGGCGATGGTGATGATTTAATTGCTGGTGGTGAAGGCAATGACACGCTTTTTGCTGATAGTGGTGATGACTTAGTTGAAGCAGGTTCTGGCGATGACACTGTTTTTGGCGGTGAAGGCAGTGACAGCATAGATGCTGGTGACGGAAACGATACGGTTTATGGCGGAGAAGGCGATGACATTATCCGCGGCGACTCAGGTAACAACGAGTTATATGGTGAGGCTGGCGATGACAAAATTAGCGCTGGCGATAATGCTTCTAGTTTATTTGGTGGTGAAGGTGACGATCAGCTTACCGGCTCGAATGAGAATGACACTCTAAGTGGTGGTGATGGCAACGATATTCTCTCGGGTAAAGCGGGGAATGACAACCTTGAGGGTGGTGCGGGCAATGACCAACTTATGGGTGGTGCGGGTAACGACACCTTACTTGGTGGTGAAGGCAACGATACTTTAGTTGGTGGTGAAGGCGCAGATCATCTTGCTGGTGGTGCCGGAGATGACCAAATTACCGATGAAGGTGGCGACACCGTTCTTGGTGAAGCTGGGGACGATACCCTTGTTGCGGCAGATTCAGGTAGCCACCAGATTTATGGCGGTGAAGGTAACGATACCCTAGTCGGGGGCGGTGCCAGCGATACCCTGTACGGTGGCGAAGATAACGATACCATTACTGGCGGCGGTGGTGACGATACGCTTTTTGCCGATGAGGGTAATGATAACGTTGAAGCAGGGGCTGGTAACGATACTGTTTTTGCGGGTACAGGCGACGACGTAATCGCGACGGGCGACGGTGCTGATACCGTTTATGGTGAGTCTGGCGCTAATCAGATTGACGCTGGTGCGGGCGATGATCAGGTCTACGGTGGTGTTGATAACGACACAATCACTGCGGGTGAAGGTAACGACACTGTCTATGCTGGCGACGGTAATGACAATGTTGATGGCGGTGCGGGCAATGACCAACTTGAAGGTGGCGCAGGTAACGATATCCTATCTGGTGGTAGCGGTGATGATGTACTGCTCGGCGGGGCTGGAAACGATAATTTAACTGGCGGTGAAGGAACAGACTTCCTTGCTGGCGGTGACGGCGATGACACCATTACGGGTGACGGCAACGATGTATTGTTAGGTGAAGCTGGCGATGACACCTTGATTGCAGCAGCGGAGGGGAGCCATCAGGTTTATGGTGGTGAAGGTGACGATACCTTAGTAGGAAGCGATGCCAACGACACTCTGTATGGTGGCGCCGATGATGACCAATTAACGGGCGGTGGCGGTGACGACCAGCTAGATGGCGGTGCGGGGCGCGACCGTATCTCAGGCGGCGCTGGCGCTGATGTATTACTTGGTGGGGCGGGTAATGACAGCCTATCTGGCGGTGATGGTGACGATAAGCTCTTCGGTGGCGAAGGCGATGACTTGCTAGAAGGCGGCGCAGGTAACGATGAAATTCATGCCGAATCAGGCAGCAATACTATCAATGCTGGCGAAGGTGATGATTCTGTATTTGGTGCCGCGGGTGATGACATTATAGATGGCGGCTTAGGTAATGACAGCCTGCAAGGTTTTGCGGGTAACGATACTATTCGCGGAGGTGAAGGTAACGATGTCATTCAAGGTGGAGAAGGTAACGATGTTCTTTCTGGCGATGCTGGAGACGATACCCTTATCGCAGGTACGGGTGATGACATACTCGATGGTGGAGCAGGTAACGACACCATTTATGCTGAATCCGGCACCAACCAGATAGATGCTGGCGAAGGTGACGATGAGATCTACGGCGGCACTGGTGATGACACCATTGATGCTGGCGAAGGACACGATAAGGTTTTCGCTGGTGAAGGAGATGATGTCATCAATGCTGGCAGCGGCGATGACTTCGTTGATGCAGGTGATGGTGATGACGTCATTGTGGGTGGGGAAGGTAACGATGTGTTATTCGGTGGTGCGGGTAATGACCGCATCACGGGTGGACAAGGCAGTGACTTCTTGGCTGGTGGAGCTGGTAATGATCACCTAACCGATAGTGGCGGTGATGTCCTTCTTGGTGAAGAAGGCGACGATACTATGGTCGCTGCAGCAACGGGTAGTCATAACATCTATGGTGGTTCAGGCGACGATACCCTGATTGGTAGTGATGCTAGCGATACTCTTTATGGTGGTGCCGACGACGATACCATCACTGGTGGTGGTGGCGATGATGTGCTGTTTGCGGGTGAAGGCAACGACAAAATTGATGCGGGTGAAGGCAATGACACTGTTTATGGTGAAGCCGGTAATAACACCATAGATCTCGGAGAAGGCAATAATACCCTTTATGGTGGCTCGGGTAGTGACACAGCTGTTGCTGGCTCTGGCGATGATTTGATGTACGGCGGCGAGGGTGACGATAACCTTTCTGGCGGTGCAGGTAATGATCAATTAGAAGGTGGGGCAGGTAACGACACCTTAGATGGCGGTGAAGGTGATGACCTGCTACTCGGTGGCGAAGGCAATGACACCCTGTTGGGCGGCGATGGTGACGACAAACTCTTCGGTGGGGAGGGAAATGATCACCTAGAAGGTGGTGCCGGTAATGATGAAATTCATGGCGAACTTGGTGATAACACCATTTTGGCAGGTGCTGGAGACGACGTTGTATTCGGTGGTACGGGTAACGATACTATCGATGGTGGTGAAGGTAACGATCATCTTGAAGGTGGTGCTGGTAATGATGTTATCAGTGGTGGTGAGGGTAATGACTTCATCGATGGCGGTGAAGGTAACGACAAGCTATCGGGGGGTGCAGGAGATGACACGATTGTCACTGGCCTTGGCGACGACAAGGTAGATGCTGGCGCAGGCAATGATGCCATTTATGCTGAAGGTGGTACTAACCAAATCGACGCTGGTGCAGGCGATGACCAAGTTTATGGTGGCACAGGCGATGACACCATCACTGCTGGTGAAGGTCACGATACCGTCTATGGCGGTGCTGGTAATGACCAGATCGATGGTGGTCAAGGCAACGATGTGCTATTCGCTGGCGCAGGTGATGATAAAGTCACTGGCGGTGAAGGCAACGATGAAATCTATGCTGGCGAAGGTAACGATAATATTGATGCTGGCGCGGGTGACGATACCGTTTACGGTGAAGCCGGTAATAACACCATTAACTTAGGTGAAGGTAATAATACCCTGTTTGGTGGCTCTGGTGATGATATTGCAACAGCTGGTAGCGGTGATGACGTAATGCACGGTGGCGCTGGTAATGATCAGCTAAGCGCAGGCGCAGGGAATGACCACGTTGAAGGTGGTGAGGGCGACGACAAAATTGACGGCGGCGCAGGTGATGACTTGCTGTTTGGTGGCACAGGCAACGACACCATCGCTGGTGGTGAAGGTGACGATAAGATCTTCGGCGGTGAGGGTGATGACACCTTAGAAGGCGGGGCAGGTAACGATGAGATTCATGGTGAATCGGGTGCCAATACCATTGATGCAGGTGCCGGGGATGACTTTGTTTATGGTGGTGTAGATAACGATACGATCACGGCTGGCGAAGGGAATGACTCCGTATTTGCCGGTGACGGTAATGATGTTATCGATGCAGGCGCAGGCGATGATTTTGTTGATGCTGGCGCAGGTAATGACACCATCGAAGGCGGTGCCGGTAACGATGTGCTATATGGTGGCGCAGGCGATGACAAGATGATTGGTGGTGAAGGTAATGACTTCCTCGCTGGTGGTGAAGGTAACGACTACATGGTCGATGATGGTGGCGATGTCTTACTCGGTGAGGCTGGCGATGACACCATGATCGCTTCTGATAGTGGTAGTCAGCACATCTACGGTGGTGAAGGTAATGATACGCTGGTCGGTGGCGCAGGGAATGACACCTTATACGGTGGCGCCGATAACGATAATATCACTGGCGGTGCGGGCAACGATACATTGTTCGCCGGCTCGGGTGATGACACGATCAACGCTGGCGAAGGCGATGATGTGGTTTATGGTGAAGCTGGCAACAACACCATTGATTTAGGTGATGGTAATAACACCTTGTTTGGTGGTTCTGGTGATGATACTGCAACAGCAGGTGCTGGCAATGACTTAATGTACGGCGGTGAGGGGAACGATAACCTTTCAGGCGGTGCAGGTGATGACCAACTTGAAGGTGGCGCGGGTAACGACCAACTACAAGGTGGTGAGGGTAATGACCTACTGTTTGGTGGCGAAGGTGATGACAAGCTATCAGGTGGTGAAGGCGACGATAAACTGTTTGCTGGTGAAGGTAATGACACCCTAGATGGTGGTGCGGGTAATGATGAAATTCACGCTGAAGCCGGTGATAACACGATATCAGCGGGTGAAGGTAATGACGTTGTTTATGGTGGTACTGGTGCAGATACTATTGATGGTGGAGCGGGTGACGATCGCTTAGAAGGTGGCGCAGGCAATGACACCATCAGCGGTGGTGAAGGCGATGACATTATTGACGGTGGCGAAGGTGACGATAACCTTTCTGGCGGCCGTGGTAATGACACCATCAGATCGATGTCGGGAAATAATACTGTTGATGCAGGTGAAGGTAACGACACTGTGACAACTGGTGCCGGTAATGACGTAATTGATGCTGGTGACGGTGATAATGTTATTGATGCTGGCGAGGGTAATAACCAAGTCACCGCAGGTGCTGGACGCGATCAGATTAATACAGGATCAGGTGACGATCGCATTAGCTCAGGCGATGGTAGTGATGTGATCAACGCAGGTGATGGTAACAACCAGATTGATGCAGGTGCTGGCAGTGACACCATTCTAACTGGTGCGGGTAATGACACTATCGTCGCTGGTGAAGGCAACGATGTGATTCGTTCTGGTGCTGGTGATGACAATATCGATGGTGGTGAAGGGCGCGATACTATTTATGCTGGAGATGGCAATGACACCATAGCAGGCGGTGAGGGTAATGATCGCCTATATGGCCAAGACGGTGATGACACTATCGATGGTGGTGCGGGTGATGACTATCTGGTTGGTGGAGAAGGCAATGACACCATTACCGGAGGCGAAGGGGACGATACCATTAAAGGAGACGCTGGTGACGATGTCTTAAGTGGTGGTGCCGGTGATGATCTCGTCTTTGGTGGTGAAGGTAACGATACCCTTGATGGTGGCAGTGGCATTGACCAATTATTTGCTGGTGACGGTGACGATATTTTGGTTTACGACAGTGAAGACCTTGCTGGTAGCGGTGGTGATAGCGTTACTTACAGCGGCGGCGATGGTTTCGATGTGCTGACTGTTGGTGCTGACAGCGGCGGCCAAAGTATCGATATGACCCAAACCGCATTCCAAGAAATTGAAGCAGTTAATTTAGATGTCAGCGATGCACAAATAAAACTGGCTTTGGATAACGTACTGGATAATGACGGTGCTGGTGATGTAAGTGGCAACTTTGTAGTTCAGGGCGCTGAAGAGGTGGAGTTAGAAGGCGATGGCTGGTCACTAACCGGTACAACCAATGATATGTCAGCAGAGCTACTTGAGTCGCTAGAAGGCAGTGATATTGATGCTGAAGCACTTAATGGCTACACCTTTAGCAATGAAGAGGGACAAGAAGTCACGATTTGGAGCGACAGTGATGCTGATAGCATCAGCTTCAATGGTTCAGATCTGTAAAGTGATAAAGCCCAGAGCTTAGCTCTGGGCTTTTCTTTACTTCGACATGCTCACAGGATGTGAGTAACGGAGGTATACCTTGCTTCGAAATGAATTGAAAAAAGCATTCGGCTTTTGCCGTCGAGATCTACGTTATGTTGGCCTATTCAGTCTTGCCATTAACTTTCTAGTCTTAACGCTACCTATGTACAGCTTACAGTTGTTTGATCGAGTTATGGGTAGCAGCAGTATTGACACATTAGTTGCGTTAGTCGTTATTGCCGTTGGCTTGTTAACCGTTCAAGCAGCGCTCGAGCATACTCGAACTGTATTGCTACAAAAATCAGGCCTAAAGCTAGATGAACGTCTTAGTCCATTTATGCTTTCAGAGAGTATTCGCCGCTCATCCACATCCAATCGTATCCAAAAACAGGGATTACAAGATTTAACCGAAGTGAAAAACTTATTGGTTAATCCATCACTAGCCGCGGTTTTTGATATTCCTTGGGTTCCTATCTTTTTACTCATTCTATTTATGCTTCACCCTGTTATTGGCATGATTGCGCTAATGGGTATGGCGGTGTTTATTGGGTTGTCTACTGTTGTGATGCTAGCGGCAAAGAAACCGAATGAGGAATCCCAAAGTCTCACAAATCGAACCAATATGGAGCTAAATGATTACCTACGTAATGCACCCATGTTGCGAGCGATGGGCATGGCAAATGATATTGGCCGAGTCTGGCAAGACAAAAACTCAGAGTTGCTTCAGTTACAGTGGTCGCTGAACTCAAAAATCGGCAAAGTGCTCACTTTTAGTCGTTATGCTCGTACCATTTTGCAAATAGCAGTGCTCACAGCAGGGGTGTACTTGGCGATAAACCAAGAGTTGGGTGCTGGGGCAATAATTGCCAGTTCTATTATTATGTCACGAGTATTAGCTCCCTTTGAGCAGGCCGTCATGGGCTGGAAAAGCTGGTTAAGTGGGTTTAAGGCATATCGGCGCTTAAAAGAGATGGATGATGATTACGCTCACGCGAAAACAGCCCTGCCAGAGCCTAAAGGTGAACTCAACTTACAGAATATTTCGGTTCGAATGAAAGGGCACAAAAAGCCTATTCTGCAGAATATAAATTTCAAGCTAGGTGGTGGTCACGCGTTGGCAATCATGGGGAATTCGGGTTCAGGCAAATCGACCTTAGCCTCTGTCATCATGGGTATCGTAAAACCCGCAGCGGGCAGTATTAAGATTGATGGGGCAGACATTGAGCAGTGGCCGGAAGATCAATTTGGTCAGCATATCGGGTTCTTACCGCAGGATGTTGGATTGTTGGCTGGCACCGTTGCGGAAAACATTTGTCGATTTTCTGATGCAAGTGACGAATCAATTATTCATGCCGCTCAGCTAGCCTGTATTCATGAACTGATTGTCTCATTGCCACAGGGGTATGATACTTACTTAGGTGAAGGTGGAGCGCAGCTTTCTGGTGGGCAGCGTCAGCGTATTGGCCTCGCTAGGGCTATTTTTTCAAACCCAAGTATCTTGATCCTCGATGAACCCAATTCAAACCTCGATCCTGAGGGTGAAATCGCACTCTCTATCGTGTTGCAATATTGTAAGGAAAATAAAATTACCGTCGTGATGATAAGTCACCGTCCTGGGTTCTTGCGTCAGATGGACTGGGTTATCTTCCTGAATGAAGGGAAAATTGAAAAAGCAGGTACTTGTGACAAATTCTTAGGTGCAATTGGTGGCATTGACGACAAAAAAGCCGTTGAGAAGTCCAAGTCTAAAGTGGTAATGAGAAAACAGGGAGGTGCAGCATGAAGTCAGTTAGCTTTGATACCAATAAGCCCATTATAGCTGGATGCCTGTTGATCCTCTTTGGTGTGGTTGGCTTCTTCGTATGGTCAATGACCGCGAAACTGAATGCCGCCTCAATTGCTAGCGGTACGATTGTGGTGGAATCTCAGCGCAAGAAAGTTCAGCACTTAC
Organism: Photobacterium makurazakiensis; assembly: GCF_050336715.1. Lineage (NCBI taxonomy): Bacteria > Pseudomonadati > Pseudomonadota > Gammaproteobacteria > Vibrionales > Vibrionaceae > Photobacterium > Photobacterium makurazakiensis. Next base: position 37,337 of record NZ_JAKJSJ010000057.1, on the reverse strand, counting down.
AGGGGGGCTGGGTAAAGGCTATTTATGTTACTGAAGGGCAAAAAGTCAGTAAAGGGGATGTGTTGCTTGAACTTGCAAATAGTAAAGCAGAAGCCGACTTTTCGCGCTTATCCATTAAACACTACACCTTACTCACCCAGCAAGCGGAGATTAAGGCTGAACTTGATAGCAGCCAAGCTGCTGTAGATTGGCCAAAGAGTGATGGCCATTGGGCGTTAGCCCCGACCGAAGCAAATAGCATCTTAAATACTCAAATCATCAAACATCAACAAAGCTTGATGAAAGAGCAGCTAAGAAATAGTTATTACCAACAAAAGCGTCAATTGTTAGTTGAACAGCTACAAGGTAACCGTTTACAAGTCACGGCAGTAAAAACTCAGTTTGAGTTGATTAATGAAGAAATTGATATGACGAAAGGCTTAGCCACTAAAGGTTACGTCTCGAAAACAAAGATGTTGGAGCTAAAACGACATCGTGCAACGGTACAGGCTAAGTTGGCCGAGCTTAATTCAGAAACGGAGCTAGCAGCGCAGAAAATCTCATCACTCGAGTATGACTATAAAACTGAAACAGCAGAAATGCGGTCAGGGCTAATGGGCGAACAAGAGAATGTCGGTAGAGAGCTGCGTGATACAGAAAAAGCCTTAATAGCGGCTAGCGAAGTGAGGGATAGAATAACGATCCGTAGTGAGCATGAAGGAACCGTCGTGGGGATGAATGTTCATAGTATTGGCGGTGTCGTTAATTCAGGCGATGTCATTATGGAAATTGTACCGGATAGCGATGATTTAATTATTGAAGCGGTACTTAAATCAGAAGATATTGATGTTGTTCACCAAGGGTTAGCGGCAAAGGTAAGATTGAGCGCATACAACGCACGTAAAACTCCGCCAGTAAATGGTGAAGTGATTTATGTCGCAGCAGATAAAATTGAACCGAAGAATGCGCAAGAACAAAGTGGATATTTGATTAAAGTCCGGTTGAATGCAGAGCAGATTGCTTCAATGGAAGATATTGAACTTTATCCTGGAATGCCCACAGAAGTATTTGTTTTGTTGGAAAGCCGGACACTATGGGATTATCTAACCGCTCCATTAATGAGCTCTTATTATCGGGCGTTTAAAGAAGTATAAAGTGTCAGTGTTAGTACAGACATAATAAAAAAAGACACAAGGTGTGCTGCCTCGTGTCTTTTTTATTTTTGGGGTATTTGCGAGCGTTTTCTTATTTGAGTAATTGTTGTTACCCCGTATGTTGAATTTATAGTCAATGCCGCCTATGTTTTTTGCATCTAGATAAAATAAAAAAGCGAGAATACGGATGGATTCAATAGCTAATTTTATTTCTGTAATTAATGGTTTTGTCTGGGGTGTACCAATGTTGGTACTTATCCTTGGGGTTGGCATATACCTCACGCTCGGCTTGAAACTAATGCCGATTGTAAAAATAGGATCAGGCTTTAAACTCCTTTGGTCAGGCCGGATCCCAGAAAAGGAAGAAAACGTAAAAGGTGAAATTAGTCCATTTAACGCTTTAATGACCTCATTATCTGCCACTATCGGTACGGGGAATATAGCCGGTGTTGCCACTGCAATATTTTTAGGTGGGCCTGGCGCATTGTTTTGGATGTGGTGTACTGCGCTTGTCGGCATGGCAACGAAGTTTGCAGAAGCAGTATGTGCGGTGAAATATCGTGAAACGGATGCTAACGGCAACCATGTTGGTGGCCCTATGTATTACATCAAAAATGGACTTAGCAGCAAGTGGGCGTGGCTGGGTACGGCGTTTGCTATTTTTGGTGGGCTAGCCGGATTTGGTATTGGTAACACGGTACAGTCTAATTCTGTCGCTGCTGCTGTTGAATCAAGTTTCGGTGTTTCTCCCATGGTATCTGGCCTAGTTATGATGGTTTTGGTCGGTCTAGTTCTTATGGGGGGGATAAAGCGAATTGCCGATGTTGCCGGTAAGCTAGTACCATTGATGGCTGCTTTTTATATCGCTTCAGGAATTATCGTTTTAGCGATGAATGCCTCAGAGCTTCCCGCTGCTTTTAGTTTGATTATTACCAGTGCGTTTACACCCGTTGCTGCACAGGGAGGCTTTGCTGGTGCAGCTGTATGGGCTGCGATTAGATTCGGTGTCGCCCGTGGTATTTTCTCGAATGAAGCCGGGTTAGGTAGTGCGCCTATTGCACATGCCGCCGCACAAACTAAAAACCCTGTAGCGCAAGGGCTGGTGGCAATGCTTGGTACATTTATTGATACCATTGTTGTTTGTAGTATCACAGGTTTAGCCATTGTTGTATCAGGGACGTGGCAAAGTGGTGAAACGGGCGCAGCATTGACATCGGCGGCATTTGCTTCTGCACTGCCAGGTATAGGAAATTACGTGGTGGCAATAGCCTTATCTATCTTTGCCTTTACAACCATATTAGGCTGGAGTTTTTATAGTGAAAAGTGTGTCCAGTATCTCTTTGGTGTTAAGGCGATAGTCCCGTTTCGGGTGTTGTGGATTGTCGCAGTGCCCATTGGGGCAACCAGTTCATTAGAGTTTATTTGGTTATTGGCCGATACGTTGAATGCCATGATGGCGATCCCGAATTTGATAGCGTTGCTATTGCTAAGCCCCGTTGTATTTAAGTTAACAACGGAATACTTTACATTGCTGGCGCAAGAAAAACTGGAAAAGTCGGGTAAGGAATAATGCTCGTTAAATCTTTATAGTAGCTTTAAAGCCTGCTCACTGAGCAGGCTTTTGACCATTTGTAACTCCAATTACATGCTTATAAGGGTATAAAGCATGCGTGTAGTCATGGTTAAAAATGCTATCGAATAGCTGCTCTAACACATCACCCCCCTCAACATAAATGCAGTTAAGCCGCTGGGGATTTGGCGCTGTAATCCCAAATAATGAACTATATTCAAATACAAATTTAGTGGCTAATTATCAAGGCAAATGGTGCTGGTAGTTGTTCGAACATCTCAAGTGGCCAAGAAGGTAGTTGCATGAAAGCTTCAGATTTATTAGTGAAGGCGTTAGAAAATGAAGGGGTTGAGTACATCTTTGCCGTTCCTGGTGAAGAAAACCTTGATGTACTGGAATCACTTAAAGACTCTTCTATTGAGTTGGTTCTAACGCGCCATGAGCAAGGAGCTGGCTTTATGGCTGCGACCTATGGTCGCCTGACAGGAAAAGCAGGAGTCTGTATGGCAACACTAGGCCCTGGTGCTACCAACTTTTCGACACCTGCGGCCTATGCTCACCTCGGTGCATTTCCACTCATCATGATCACAGGACAAAAACCGATTAAAGCATCGAAACAAGGGCAGTTTCAGATCATTGATGTGGTTAAGCTGTATGAGCCTATTTGTAAGTTAAGCAAGCAAATTGTTCACGGTAATACTATTCCTTCTCTGGTTAGAGAAGCATTTAGAAGAGCTGAAGAGGAGCGGCCTGGTGCCATTCTTCTTGAGTTGCCTGAAGATATTGCCGCTGAAGAGACCAATGCAAAAATTATAAAATCGAGTGTGCGCCAATATGCCGTGGCAGATGAATATGTGCTTGATGAAGCGGTAAATAAGATCAAATCTGCTAACCAGCCATTGATCCTTCTGGGGGCTGGGGCTAATAGAAAAACAGCTTGGAAAGCATTAGAGCACTTTGCCAGTGACACCGGTATTTATTTTTTTAATACCCAGATGGGGAAAGGTGTGGCTGATGAACGTTGTAATTTTTTTCTAGGAACAGCTGCACTTTCTGAAAACGACTATCTACACTGTGCTGTTGCGAGGGCGGATTTAATTATTAATATTGGCCATGATGTGGTCGAAAAACCACCATTCTTCATGTCCGACAATGATAAAACAGTGATCCATTTAAATTACAAATCGGCTCAAGTCGATGAGGTGTATTTCCCTCAACTTGAATTAGTGGGCGACATTAGTCGAACCGTTGAACGCCTTAGCGAAAAACTGGCTGGTTGGAAGTGCCCTGAAGTGGCGTACTTTAAGCGGATTAAGGGCGAGATTGACCACCACACAGCAAAAGGCAACCAAGACGATTCATTTCCGATAACGCCACAAAGGCTTGTTGCTGATACCCGCAAGGTGATGGGCGAAGATGGGATTATCGCCCTAGATAACGGTATCTATAAAATTTGGTTTGCCCGAAATTATAAAGCCTATTATCCCAATACCGTATTGCTAGACAACGCATTAGCCACAATGGGTGCAGGATTGCCGTCGGCTATGATGGCAGCTCAGCTTAATCCTGGAAAACGAGTATTAGCCATTTGTGGTGATGGTGGTTTCATGATGAATTCACAAGAACTAGAAACCGCAAAGCGAATAGGATTAAACCTAGTCGTAATGGTACTCAATGATGGTTCCTATGGGATGATTCGGTGGAAGCAACAAGTTGCGGGCTTCACTGATTGGGGACTGGAATTTATGAACCCAGACTTTGTGTTATATGCACAAGCTTATGGTGTTATGGGACACCGGGTTACCAGTGCTGCAAGCTTTGAGAGCATCATGAACAATGCTTTTGAGGAGGGCGGCGTACATTTGGTTGATGTACCAGTAGATTATACTGCTAACAAAACAGTATTGATTGAAGAGTTAGCCTCGAAGGTTTGTTTACTATGACTCAAATTAATGTTGAAAATCCTTATAACCAAGCCGTAATTGACCAGGTTACACTTTCTAGCTGGAGTGAGTTAGATTCGTTTTTACAACAAGCCCATGAGACGTTTGTTGATAAAGCGCAGCGCACGCCAGCCCATGAGCGGATAGCGATACTAAATAGATGTGCTCAGCTAATGCGAGAGCAAAAAGATGATCTAGCGATGCTTATTGCTAGCGAAGGCGGCAAGCCTTTGACAGATGCTCAGGTAGAGGTCGACCGGGCAATTGATGGTGTGGAGCTTTGTGCCAAAGAGTTACTGAACTTAAAGGGTGAGCAGATCCCGATGGATTTGACTGCCGCGGGTTCGGGTAGATTGGCATTTACTTATCGCGAACCAATTGGTCCTGTTGTCGCGGTATCTGCTTTTAATCACCCGCTGAATTTGATTGTTCATCAAGTGGCGCCAGCAGTTGCGGTAAACTGTCCGATCTTAATTAAACCTGCCAATGATACCCCTTTAAGCGCAAAAAAATTTGTAGAATTACTTTATCAAGCAGGGCTAGAGCCTAAATGGTGCCGTTTCTTTTTGGCTAAAAGAGAAGATACAGAACGATTGGTGAGCGATCCAAGAACGGCTTTCTTCTCCTTTATAGGTTCGCCAAAAGTGGGGTGGTATTTACGAAGTCAATTAGCTCCTGGTACCCGTTGTGCATTGGAGCATGGTGGTGCAGCGCCAGTGATTATTGATCATACCGTTGATATCGACGCTATTTTACCTTCTATCGTTAAAGGTGGCTTTTATCACTCAGGGCAAGTTTGCGTCTCGATACAACGTATTTTCGTGGCTAACACCATTGTTGAAGAGTTTACGGATAAATTGGTTAAGCGAGTAAAAAAACTAGTCGTTGGTGATGCAAGAAAAGCAGATACCGACTGCGGTCCATTAATTCGCCCCGCAGAGTGCCAGCGCGTATCTGAATGGGTTGAAGAAGCAAGAAGCGGTGGCGCCGACATTTTGATCGGCGGGCGTGCGCTGTCTGCGACATTGTATGAACCAACGGTAATACTTAACCCTGCCGAGACCCTTAATGTTTCGTTAAAAGAAATTTTTGGCCCTGTAGTGTGTGTGTATGGTTTTGATCAGATCACCGATGCTTATCGACGCGCGAACGACGTTCCATTTTCCTTTCAAGCCGCAGTATACAGCAATGCTTTAGAGACAGTTTTACAGGCTCAGCATGCGTTAGAGGCCTCTGCGGTAATGATTAATGATCACTCAGCCTTTAGGGTTGATTGGATGCCATTCGCAGGGCGAAAGCAATCAGGTTATGGCGTTGGTGGAATTCCCTACACAATGCGAGATTTCACCGAAGAGAAAATGGTGGTCATTAAGTTACCTATACTGCCTTTGTGAAAATAGTGTAGTCATTACTATTTACTCTCTGTTAGGGCGAATTGTGATTCAAGTTTCTGAAACAAAGAGTCAACGACAATAGCAATGAGAGCCACAATGATTCCGCCTTGAAGTAAGAACGCCATATTGTCAGTTAGTAACCCTGCAATAATGACTTCCCCTAGGCCTTTGGCAGCAACGGTTGAGCCTATGGTTGCGGTGCCGATACTGACTATGGCTGAAATTCGTATTCCGGCGATGATGATAGGCATCGCCAGTGGTAATTCGACATGAAGTAGTTGCTGTCGCGAACTCATTCCCATTCCACGGGCTGCTTCGAGTACGTTTTTTGGGGTTTGCTGAAGACCTGTAACTGTATTCTCGAATATCGGTAATAAACCATATAGAAACAACGCGATGAAGGTTGGCTTCAGGCCAAATCCAAGCGACGGAATCGCTAACGCGAGTACCGCAACTGGCGGAAAAGTCTGGCCTAAATTGGCAACGGCTCTTGCCAAAGGGAGGAAGTCTTTACCTGATGGGCGTGTTACCAGAATGCCGCAAAGCACTGCAACGGCAGTCGCAGTAGAAATTGACAATAAGACGACGAGTAAATGCCAGCCAATTAGGTTGAGAAAACTATCACGGTAATAAATAGTAGGCGCATTATTTTGGTTAAATGAGGCAAGGTAAGGCTCTAGAAGCTCCATTCTGAAGGTCAATAATAGCAGCAAGGCTAGGGGGATGATCAGCCCTAGCCATTGTTTGTATGAATGAGAGTTCATCGTTTTGCACCCTTACAAAGCATATCTTCAAGCGATACTGTACCTACTATCGTACCAATGTCATTCACAACAGGGAGTACCTTAGTGCTCTCCCAGATATGCAATGAAACGGCATCACGTAAGTTTGTGTTATGCGATATTTTGGGGCCATCAATAGTCGTGGGTAAGTATTGGGCGCTTGTCATAACATCAGCAACTTTAGTCAGTGACAATAAACGCAAAGATCGATCTAATCCACCAACAAGATCACGAACAAAACCCTCTTCAGGTTGACGAAGAAGGGACTCTGGTGAACTGAACTGCAACAGTCGTCCTTTATCCATTACCGCAATGACATCGGCCATTTTTATCGCTTCTTCAATGTCATGAGTTACCATAATTGTGGTAATACCCAAGAGCTTTTGAATGCTTAAAAGTTCGGCTTGTAAGTGCTCTCTAGTTAATGGGTCCAAAGCGCCAAAAGGCTCATCCATTAACAGTAATTCAGGTTTAGCCGCTAAGGCACGCGCGACACCTACCCTCTGCTGCTCACCGCCAGAAAGTTGATGGGGGAATTTTTTAGAAAAAAGCTGAAAATCCAAGTGGAAAAGATCCAATAATTCTCTAACTCGCGCTGTTATTTCAGCCTTATTCCAATTAAGCAGCGATGGAACCGTTGCGATATTTTCAAAAACAGTTCTATGGGGAAATAATCCTACGCCTTGAATGGCATAGCCGATACGACGTCTTAGTTTATCATTTGGTAGATGAGAGACATCTTGATTATTAATGAGTACCTTACCAGAGCTCGGTTCCGTTAAGCGATTTATCATTCTTAACGTGGTCGACTTCCCACACCCTGAAGTGCCGATTAGCATACAGAATTGGCCGGTTTCAACTTTAAAGGAAACGTCGTTTACGGCATGTTGGTCACCGAATTGTTTACATAATGCTTGAACTTCAATCATGGTCGGTCATCTTTGAGTATTGCAATAACAGTATCAATCAGTATCGCGGAAAGAAAAGAAAGAAAGAGGGTAGGGATTGCACCTAAAATTACCAGGTCAGTGGCTGTTTGACCAAGCCCTTGGAAAATATACGTACCAAATCCCCCACCACCAATAAGCCCTGCTACAGCAACCAATCCGATATTCATCGTGACGACGACTCGAAAGCCTGACAAAATAATGGGGAGTGCCAGAGGAAATTCAATTTTAAATAGAATTTGGCGTGCGTTCATTCCCATACCATAAGCAGCGTCGAGTGTTTTTGAGTCTAATTTGTCGAACCCTACAGCAGTATTACTCACGATAGGAAGTAAGGAGTAGAAGAATAAAGCGATTACCGCAGGTGCGGCTCCTATGCCTCGAATACCATATTCTGATAATACTGGATAAGTTGAAGCCAGATAGCTGAGTGGGATCATGAGGATCCCAAACATGGCTAGGCTCGGTATTGTCTGCAATAAGTTAAGTATTGGAAAAATAATCGCTCGAACTGTTTTTGAACGATGGCACTTTATACCAAGTGGGATCCCTATAATAAGCGCGGGTATTATACTGCCGAATGAAAGCTGTAAGTGACGGATAGCCTGTTGCCAAAAAGTGTGTTGATTTTGATATTCTTTAATGATGGACAAGTCATCCCAAGTTCCTGATATTAAAAGAGTTGCGATAGCCGCCAGATAACAGGTAATTAAACTTAGGCGTTTTAAAGGTGTAACCTGAAGCTTAATAAGCGCATCTGTAATTAATAATGCTAAAAAGAAGCTGCTTAACCAAAAACTACTGTCTAATGAAGCTCGCGCAAAAGGAAGGGCTTCTGCCAGTGATTCTGTTGCAGTAATACCAGCAAGATATATCAGGTAAAATGCAGCAGCTGAACTAACCATTAGTTGGGTTTTTAGCGTGTTAGCATTAGAGGCACTTACGAAGATACAGCCAGCAAGCAAGAGTAAAACAATAAGATGAACGGGCCCTAGAATATCATTCAGGAATAGCCCCTCTCCGGGAATGATACGGTTTGGTTGAAGGCTGATAAAAGGCAGGGCAAACAGCGAGAGCAACAAAAGTACACTCACTGTTAGACCTAGCTTATCAAGAGATAAGAATTTCAATCGTGTTCCTTGATACAAGTTAAATAGTGCAGATATTATTTAATAAATCCTTTTGATTGCAGGTAGCTCTCGGCCACACTTCGCGAACTTTCTCCGCCAATAGCGATACGGCTGTTTAGGGTCTGCAGTGTGGTAATATCGAGTGAAGCAAAAATAGGGCGTAGGATCTCAGCTATTTCAGGATGTGCTTTGAGGATACTTTCACGGATTAAAGGCGCTGGAGCATAGACTGGCTGTACACCTTTATCATCTTCCATGACAACGAGGCCAACGGAAGCAATAGCCCCATCAGTGCCATATACCATTGCAGTATTGGTTTGATCTGTTTTAAGTGCTGCAGCTCTAATCGTCGCGGCAGTATTGCCACCAGAAAGTACAAGTAACTGGCTTTCTTTCAATTTGAATTCATATACATCTTGAAAAGCAGGTAAAACGGCAGGGTTTGAAACAAACTCCGCGGAAGCCGCTAACTTGATGTTGCCACCACTTGTCACATAACGTCCAAAATCTGACATTGTTTTCAACTGATTAGGCTCGGCGATTTCCTTACGCACAGCCAAAGCCCAAGTGTTGTTTGCATTAGCAGGTGCTAGCCAAATAATCTTATGGGCATCGTAGTCTAATTTTTTGGCCATATCATAGCCTTGGTTGAAGTTTTTCCAGGCTTCATCGGCAGAATTATTGAAGAAAAATGCAGCATTACCGGTGTATTCAGGATAAATATCAATTTCTCCTGCAATCAGAGCCCTACGTACAATCGGTGTTCCCCCTAGCTGCACGCGATCCTCTACATTCAGTCCTGAGTGTTTTAGAGAAAGATAGATAACATTGCCGAGTAAACCACCTTCGGTATCAATCTTTGAAGATACGACAATGGTGTCCTTAGCAAAAACACTAGGAGATGCAGTTAGTGCTAAGGCAAACAAAGCAGAGGCGATTTTACTATTCATCAACATCTTTCCTTATGTAAGTTGATTTTATTCAGTATCAAGGTGCTCAGGTTTAAGTTGCTTATCAGTGAGCCATCGAGCCTAAAATAACTAATTTTACAGTTAGTTACTAGATCTACTATCGTAGTTTGGAATATTTTGGTGCATGCGTTTGTAATGTAATATCGATCTAACGCAATAACACGAACCCGCCATTAATTTCTTTAGTAACAAAAGGTCATTACACCTTTATGGTGTAGATAGGAAAGGATTGGCTTCGAAAAGCCTTTTTACTTGGTGTTGAAAGCCTGTTTACTGAGCAGGCTTTCTTATATACAAAGGGGGGGGGTTATACGAGCTGACCTTGCTGGTAATCTTGAACGGCTTGTTCAATTTCTTCCATGCTATTCATTACAAATGGACCATAATGAACAACAGGCTCGTCAATAGGGATACCTGAAAGTAAAAGCATTCCACTGTCTTTAACGCTATTGATGGCCAAACCTTCTCCATGGTCGAGTAGGGCAAGTTCGCCCACTTTTACTACTTGTCCCTCAATTTCAACACGACCTTTGTAGACATATATCATGGCTTGGAAATCTGGGTTCAGGCAGCTAGATAGCTTTGCTCCTTCGGCTGCTTGCCAATCGGCAATGGTTGTCGGAACGCCAGTTTTTTGAAGTGGGCCGTTAATGGTCTCCCCCTGAACGGTTAGATCTCCAGAAATTAACCGTAGTAACCCATTCTCACCTAATCGTTTTTCAGTAATTGCTTCTGGCTGGAAGTCAGCATATTGGGCTGGCAGCATCTTTTTAGCTGCTGGCAAGTTAATCCAGATTTGGAAGCCATGTAGAGAGCCGTCAGTCACCATCGGCATTTCACTGTGAATCACGCCTTTTCCTGCTGACATCCACTGTGCACCACCATCTCGTAGCTCACCCACGTTTCCCATATGGTCTTTATGCTGGAAGTGGCCGTTTAGCATATATGTGAGAGTTTCTATGCCGCGATGCGGGTGAGCTGGAAAGCCACCGATATAGTCATCAGGGCTTACAGATTTCAACTCATCAATCATTAAAAAAGGTGAAAAGAGACTATTATTAAACCCGTGTACACGCTGGATTTTCACACCGTCACCATCAGACGAAGAGTGTGATTGAATGATTTGCTTAATACGACGAATTGCCATGATCTTCCCCTAAATTGATTGTCTGTTTGTAGTGTAGAAAGCAATCACGACGACCAACAGAGGGTAAAAGCGAACGGCTTGTTTGAAAAACTTGAACGACTATTAAGTAGGAGATGAAGGTGATTGAATATATGAAAGGCTACCAATGTTCAGATATAGCTTACATCGATAGTCGGGGGAAAAATGTTCGTTTCATTTGCACCAATGTGACTAGAGCTGTCAGGTTGATCTGATATCGTTCTGCCCCGTGTTTGTTAGCGAAGTACAATTGTGACAAGTTTTTAGGGTACTAAAATTAAGCCGCCGAAAAACATAGTGGCGGCTTATATTTGTTTTACTTTGCGAACTCTAAAAAGTCTGCTTACTTCATTTTTCGACTACATCGACTTTCTTGCTCTGCACTTTACACTTCAAATTGTCTATTGGTCCTTTGTTAGTTAACCGAAGCATTCACCGATTCAATTAATATCCCTTCATCAGCGTCTTGGCTTGTTGATATAAAATGAAGGTAACTAACGCCATTTGGACTGGTGTTATTAATTTCAAGCCTTTCCACGAATTTTCCATCAAGTAAGACTCGAGTCGTCGAGTTTTTCTTCACGCCATTCCAATCTAAGCTGAGGGTATACCAACGGTTTGCTTCGAGTTCATGCTCACCAATTTTTTCTCCTGGAGCAACATTTAATGTATACACAGCGTAGTGCGCCGTTGTTTCATCAACAGCATTGAACAGACGATCAGTGAGGCTGATTTGAGTGCCGCCACTGTATTCATTTAGCATAAAGCGAATATCAACTCGACCGTTCTTTCCATTCGGGAAGTTCCACGTCGCACCGCCTTTTTCGTAATTGAGGTCGTTCTCGATATGAATAAGCTCCGAATCGCTCACTCTCTTGATTTGAAGCGCTTGATGTTCAGGCTTATCGATAAGATCAACAAGGTGAGACGATTGTTTACGATCATAGCTGACGTGGCCTCTTACCTCAGGGATATAGCTATGAACGGTCCAATTTTCTAGGTCGTTTACAAAATTATCACTTCGTTCTTTCTCGTAAAGCCAACGCGTATCCATGATCATCAAGCGGCGATGCTCTTTATGTTGCCCAATTGAAATAAGAACGCGATGCTCATCTAATTCTACAAATTCACTTTGTTGTTTACCTCTATCACCCTTGCCCTCTAAAAGTGCATAGTCTTCACTATTGCGGTGCTCATCTAGGATAACCTCTCGAAATCCAGTCCATGTTTTACCATCATTGTTTGAGATTGCAGCATGGTGAGAGTCACGATTGGTAAATACATCTTCCCACATATCATCTTGGGTTCCCTTATGCTCAGGTAAGGGCATCGTATTTGTCCAAAGCGCCAGTAAACGCCCATCTTTCAAGCGGCCGATGGTTGGCATCGTCAATGTACCGAAAAAACGCGAAGGCTGGGATTCTGTCCATGTATCGCCATAATCTGACGAGAACGCTTCATAGTATTGGTCTTGAGAGGTACGTACTAGAATCCAAAGTCGACCATTTCTGAGCTCAACAATTGACCCTTCAACGCCACTATTGCGCCATCGCACCCCTTGGTGAATCTCGTCTTTTTCATGCGGTGGTGCTGATATTGTGTCTTGAGAAGCGCGCCAAGTTAGACCACCATCATCTGAAATATGTAATGTTGTGCCTACGCGCATATCGTGTGATGGAATTAAAATGCGTTGACCATTATTCACGAAGGTTGGATTACGCATAATGCCACCAAGAGTCAGGAGGTTCTCTTTATCACTTTGCTCCCAGTTATAGTCAAGTTGACCATCTTTAGTAACAGCGGCCCACTCACCATCAAGTCCTCCATTGGAAATAAAAACGTAGCCATTGATTGGCTGTACTCGGATGTACTCTCCCGTATTTGGGTTAGGGGCTATAGCGGGTGACTCAATTGGAATCCCTCCAAAGTTAGGGGGGTAAGATGCTGACGCCAAGCTTTCTTCCCATGTAAGACCATTATCGGTACTTACCAACATTTTACGGCCTTCGTAACCTTCTCCACCATTATAGTGACGAATTTCATTATCACTTGCTCGCACTAAACCTCTTCCTGCATCGGCGGGAGGTATACCAACTATCTGTGGTGGTTGGATACCTTCAATGTTTGCCAAAACGGCCTGTGGTAAAAACAGCAGCAGCAATATTAATTTATGTAACTTCATTTTTTTCTCCTGATATACAACAAAATAACGCAATTATTTAGACAGCTATTAAGGTTATTCACTGCCCTATAAGTAGGGCGTGATTTTTTATATGCGTTAAACTCTTGAGTACAAATAATCACCCATTAGGCAGTAAACACATTATCGTCAATGAAACCAAACTCCGGTCAATGGTGTTATTTAAAGTGTGGCTCCATTATGTGTTTGTGGAGTTAAGCTTCAATACAAAAGATATAAAATGTAGCTTTACTTCACTGTTTTGTTGGCGAGTATTGAAAGAAATGAGATGTTGAGCTAAATAATTGCCCCCTAAATTTATGGTCTATTTGTTGGGTAGAAAGCAATCACGACCACCTGTATTAACTATGGTATTTCTGACGGTATATTTAATAAAAAGGCATATTGCTGACTATATGAAAAAAGCTATATTTTGGGGTTGTTACTGTAATTGCTCTGCTGGCGATGGCTGTTATAGGGGGAATAAAGTAATGACCAAATGTACTCTAATCCAACTATGTAAGAGATGATGAATGCTGGTGGATAAGTAAACGTAATTACGGTGTACCGTACTTAATTTCTGCGATGCTTTTTTGATAATAGGGGACATGGCGCCTTCTTTACACTTTTCACCTTTAAATTCAACACTATATTTCACGTATTGAGAAGTTGAATTATACATGTATGTAACTATGTGCACTTGAGTCAGGAGTTGAATAAAAACTCCATTTCATTGCCGTTAAAATTGATATTTGTAACATTGCTGTATAACAATAAGCACGCTCATAAAGCGAATTTCGGACGTAAATTCAAAAATTCGACTTATTTAATAATTATTCACTGAGCGTTCAAATTAATATCAGTTGGCAATAGCCTGAGCATGAATTGTGCTTAGGTTTTATTTATATTGGAGTTTATACATGACACGCATAAAAACATTATCTGGCGCTATCGCGCTAGCTTTAATGTCTTCTTCTGTATCGGCACAACTATTAATAACGGAATACGTTGAAGGTAAGAGTAATAATAAAGCGATTGAGGTGACAAACTTATCAGAGTCTGGAATTAACCTCTCAGAATATAGCATCAAGTTGGCAATGAACGGGGCTAGCTCTTTTGGTAGTCAGATTGTCTTAAATGATGTCACTTTGCCTAGTGGTGAAAGCTATGTATTTCACCACAGCTCAGCGGCACAAGAAATAAAGGATGTTGGCGATCAAGCTTCAGGTAGCTTGAACTTCAATGGCGATGATGTTGTTGCTCTATTTGATGGTGAACAATTAGTCGACAGCTTAGGTCAGCTTGGAGTGCGTGAAGATTTTGCCAAGGATGTCACTTTACGTCGTGACCCGTCAATATCTTCAGGAAGAACAGATGTTGAAAACGAGTTCGATGTTGACCTAGAGTGGGTCAGCTTCCCAACAGATACCTTTGATGGGCTAGGGTGTAGCGGTCTTGAGGCGTGTGATGGTTCAACACCTCCACCGAACCCTTTCGTTTGTGATACCGAAAATTTAGTTCCAATCTATGATGTACAGGGTGACGGTGGTAGCAGCCCGCTGGTACCAGAAGGAAGTTTTGAAAGCCCTGAGAAATATTTTGTGAGTGGTGTTGTTACTGCTCGAGGCGAGAGTTTATATAAAGGCTTCTATTTGCAAGACCCGGATGGGGACGGTAATGAAAACACATCAGATGGTGTGTTTGTCTTTTTGGGCGGAGGCACAGCACCAAATGCCATTCAACCGGGGGCTGAAGTGTGTTTGGAAGCAACCGTGAAAGAATACTACGGTAATACTCAGTTAGATGTACGTGATAGTGCATTTGAGGTATTGAGTATTGATAACCCAATTCCAGCTCCGACCCGTTTTAGGGTGAAAGAAGGTGAAGACTTGCATACGGCGCTTGAGCGCCATGAAGGCATGCAGGTTTTACTGGATGCTGATAGCCCGTTGGTTATTACGCGCAATTTCAGTTTTGACTATGCTTCATACCGCAACAACTCAATGTTGGCACATAATTCACCACTGTATAACCCAACTCATATTTATGCTGCAGAAACCGATGCCGCCAAGGCGCTAGCCGAAGAAAACGCAATTAGCCGCGTATATTTAGAATCAGATTATAAAGCAAAGGATGGTGAGCTACCTTGGTTTGATAACTTAAACCCAGTAGATGGTTATCTTCGCATGGGGGATAAACCTACAGGGCTAACGGCAATGGTCGGCTATAGCTATGGTGAGTATCGTTTAGTGACGACTAATATCATAGCCAGCGGTGATTTATTACGTTTACCTGAAAATGAAAGGGTCGATGAGCCACTATCAGCAGACGAAAATGGACTTAAAGTTGCTGGATTCAATGTACTGAATTATTTTACGTCATATGCCGAGGATGGAAATCCCAACCATATGTGTTCAGAAGCATCGGTCAGCCCTAATGACAATTGTTACCGTGGTGCGCCATCGGTTGAGGAGTTTACTCTTCAGCAAGCAAAATTAGTGAATGCGATTGTGGCAATGGATGCGGATATTGTCACGCTAATGGAGCTGGAAAATAACGGTTTTGATGAAAACAGTGCGTTGGCGTCACTAGTGAGTGCTTTGAACGACGCACAACCTGATAAGAAAGATCACTACCGCGCTGTGAAGGTACATAAATCGGATCTAACGTTTAAAAATGAGCCGGGCTTTGAGGGGGTAGAATACTTCGGTACTGACGCCATCACCGTCGGCATTATTTATCGTCATGATAAAGTTAAAGCCAAAAATCAGGCTCAGCAAATTGTTCTTCCTGAGCAGCACGCCCCACTTGATGGCGGTGGCGTCAAGAGTGCTTACCAGCGTCACGCAATGATGCAGACATTTAATATTCCGGGCGAGAAAGATGATTTAACTGTGCTAGTGAATCACTTTAAGTCGAAAGGCTCTACTTGCTGGGAAGATGATGTAATTTTTGTTGATGAAGATGATGTACAAGGAAGCTGTAATAATTTCCGCGTTTCTGCGGCAAAGGTTCTAGGTGAAGCCGTGCAAGCTATTAGTGGTGATGTGCTTGTGATGGGCGATCTCAATTCCTATGGGATGGAAGATCCAATTCTGACGCTGACTTCATTCAATGATGAAGATAGAGGAGGGAAGATCTTTACAGCGTCGTACACCACGTTAGACGGTAAAGAGTATGAGGATGAAGGCCAATTAGTCGAAAAAGGGTATGGATTGGTTAACCTCAAACATAAAACCGACTACAGCTATAGTTATGAAGGTGAGTTAGGTAGTTTAGATCATGCGCTTGCGAGCCCGTCATTAATTGACAAGGTTGCAGCTGTGGAAGCTTGGCATATCAATGCCGCAGAGACTAACTTGTTTGAATATGGCAGTGAGCACACGGGTGAATTAGAAAAATCAGACAATATTTACTCGTCTTCAGATCATGATCCGATCATTGTTACTCTGTCGTACAACGATACCGACGATAAACAGGAAGAAAACGGCTCCGGTGGTGGTGCTAGTGTGCCTGTGTCTGCTCTATTTGGTTTAATGTTAGTAGCAATACTGAGAAGAAGGCCATTACTTAGAGGGTAATCATAGGAGAAGGTAAAACCGTTGAATAAAACAGCCGACGAAAGTCGGTTGTTTTGTTTTACGCGTAGTAAGTGGTATCTGACGCTAAAAAATCAGAAGGCCATTAATTAATGGCCTCCTGTTAACTGTTGGTAGTTACTGAGCTAATGAATAGAAAATAGCCGAAATAGAAATCATACCAATCACAACAATGAATACGTTGCTAATTGCACCAGAATACTGGCGCATAGCGGGTACTTTCTTAATTGCATACATTGGCATAATGAACAATAGCATTGCGATAATTGGGCCACCAAGGCTTTCAATCATACCTAAAATGCTAGGGTTGATGGTTGCGACTGCCCAAGTTGTTAGTAGCATAAATAATGCGGTGAATGTATTAAGCGCTTTAGGCCCAACTTCCTTACCACGACTACGAGCAGTTTTAATAACAAGGCCATTTAAACCTTCACTTGCACCAAGGTAATGGCCAAGGAATGATTTTGTGATGGCAATGATAGCAACAACAGGCGCAGCATAAGCAATCATCGGTGTATCAAAGTGGTTTGATAGGTAAGTCAGAATCGAAACATTTTGTGCCTTTGCTTCTGCTAAGTTTGCTGGTGATAAGCTTAGCACGCAGCTGAAAACGAAGAACATCACCGTTACAACCATCATGATGTGGCTGCGTGCAAGAATGCGTGAACATTGTTGCTCCGCTTTAGCGCCATACTCTTTTTGTTTTGCGACGGCAAATGAAGAAATGACTGGCGAGTGATTAAAAGAGAACACCATAACGGGCAGAATTAACCAAACCGCCATAAAAACAGACGTCATTCCACCTTCAGCAGGTACTACTTGTTCAAAGATCGCGCTGTTCCAGTGAGGGACAAGGTAAAGCGCCAACATGAGCAGCACACCGACAAACGGGAAGACCAAAATACTCATTGCTTTAATGATTAGTTGCTCACCTAAACGGACAATAGCCATTAGCGCAACAATAAGTACGAGTGCAAGAATTGCTCTTGGTGGTGGCGTGATATCAAGTTGGTATTGCATGAAGCTTTCAACGGTATTAGTCAGCGCCACACTATAAACCAGCAGAATAGGGTAAATAGCAAAGAAATAAAGTAGCGTGATCACTTTACCCATGCCAGCGCCAAAGTGTTCTTCAACCACTTCAGTGATGTCTGCACCAGGGTTAGCGCTAGAAAGTACAAAT
This sequence comes from Photobacterium makurazakiensis, assembly GCF_050336715.1. Classification (NCBI taxonomy): domain Bacteria; kingdom Pseudomonadati; phylum Pseudomonadota; class Gammaproteobacteria; order Vibrionales; family Vibrionaceae; genus Photobacterium; species Photobacterium makurazakiensis. The sequence goes on along the minus strand of NZ_JAKJSJ010000057.1, from coordinate 19,341 downwards.
CGAGTCATACCACGGTGGGCAAAAAAGGTCATAGGTAACGCCAGTAGCGTCATCACTAATAGTGGGATAAGGCCACCTACACCTGCGTTAATCGGCAGGAATAGCGTACCAGCACCTACAGCGGTACCGTATAAGCCTAAGACCCAAACAGTATCACTTTTACTCCAACCAGCTTTTGTCTTGCTTGTTGATTGAGCATGAACAGTATTATTTTTCACAGAGTCCATTATGGACATCTCCTTTATAGGTATAGTTTTTTATATAGCCTTAAAAGGGTTCTCGCTGCATATCATCCCTGCTTTGCGTACGCTCTACGTTGGCGAACAACAAAGGGATATGAGCAGAATTCAGTACAAGGATGTACTGGTGTTCAATAGAACATTGAAGAAAGCAATTGTGACTCATGAAAAAAAAGCTTACAAAAAGCAAGACTTAATTTTTTGACATCCTGGGTCTTAAGGTACATTTCCGTGTGAGCGTAAAGCAACTTTTTGATATCTGCTCGATATCTCTAATTAATCAAACCTTTAAAAATACATATGGAACCCTAAATAGGACGCAGGGAGTATAGGGGATTATCCGTAGTACAACTATGGCTTTTCGCTATATGCATGTCTGATTGCACAAATAATATGCATATGTAGTAAAGGATAAAAAGGAGAGTTATGAGTAATTGTGGTCAAAGGTAAAAAGTTGTTAATACTGGATTATTTCTGTTACAGGGAAGGTACAGTAAATTGTATCAGACAAAATAGCAGTCTGAGAGGCTGCGCTAACTCTCTATTCTATGGGTGTTTATTCGCTAAAAGGAAATACCACAAAGCCATTTTATTGAGGTCATTTTAGAGGGGGGATGATTTGAGACAATCGAGATGAAGAGAGGTGGTGCAGGGAAAAATTGCGGACAAAGGTCGAACTTTGCCCACAACTTATGAAGATGGAGTAATTAAAGAATATTAGTCACGGAAGTTATCAAACTGGAATGATTGGCCAAGTTCAGCACCACGAACGAGTGCCATAGCTGCCTGAAGATCATCGCGTTTCTTACCCGTTATACGTACTTTTTCGCCTTGAATAGAGGCCTGTACTTTTAACTTTTCATCTTTTAGCATTTTCACGATTTTTTTCGAGACCGATTGCTCGACACCTTGCTTGAACTCGACGTTACAAGCAAAAGACTTACCTGTACGGGTCGTTTCTTTTTGATCCATTGATTGTGCATCAACAAAACGTTTTGCTAGGTTGCCACGAAGAATCGCAATCAGTTGATTTAATTGATAGTCAGATTCTGTTGTGATTTTCACGACTTCTTTTTCGAGCTTGAAGCTTGCTTCGACACCGCGGAAGTCAAAACGCGTTTCTAGTTCACGAGATGCATTTTCTACAGCATTTCGGATTTCAACGAAATCTACTTCAGAAACAATATCAAAAGATGGCATGTGCTTAATCCTAGTGAGTATATTTATATGATATATCAATTATTTTATCTGGCACTGGCGAGATAAGCCAATGCCAGAGTGGTAAATTGAGTGTTATGTTACTGACGGGTTGAAATTGCTTCAGCCAGCATATCTAACATCGTTACTGTATCATCCCAGTGAATACAAGGATCAGTAATAGATTTACCGTAAGTCAGGGCATCAAGGTTGTCAGTGTCAACAGGCTGGTTACCTTCAAGGATGAAGCTTTCAGCCATAATGCCTGCAATGTAATTACTGCCGTCTTTAATCTGTTCACAGATATCGGCCGCAACATCAAGTTGGCGCTTATGCTGTTTTTGACAGTTGCCATGGCTGAAATCAACCACTAAGCGTGTTGGTAAATCGAACGAGTCTAATGTTTCACAAGATGCAGCGATATCTTCACGGTGGTAGTTTGGCATTTTGCCACCACGAAGGATAATGTGACCATGAGGGTTACCAGCAGTACGGTAAATGGTCATTTCGCCACTTTTCGCTGGTGAGCAGAAGACGTGAGATTCACGCGTTGCACGAATGGCATCAACAGCAATTTTAATATTACCATCTGTGCCGTTTTTGAAACCAACTGGGCAAGAAAGGGCAGAGGCCATTTCTCGGTGAATTTGAGATTCAGTCGTACGTGCACCAATTGCACCCCAAGTGATCAAATCGGCAAGGTATTGGCCAGTAATCATGTCAAGGAACTCAGTGGCTGTCGCCATACCAAGACGGTTAATATCAACAAGCAGTTTACGTGCAGTATGTAAGCCCTTAGCAAGGTCAAGGCTACCATCAAGGTTTGGATCAGAGACAAGACCTTTCCAGCCGACAACGGTACGCGGTTTTTCAAAATATGTACGCATCACAATGCAAAGTTGATCGCGGTATTTATCTTGTACATCTAGCAATCGTTTTGCATAGTCGATAGCAGCATCAGGGTCGTGAACCGAGCATGGACCAACGACAACGAGAAGGCGCGAGTCTTGCCCAGTTAGAATCGCTTCAACTTGACGACGAGAGCTTGCAATATGTGCTGCAATTTCATCGGTGATTGGGTAAGCCGTTTCAACCTCTTCGGGTGTTGGCATAAGGCCAAGGCTAACGGTGCGTAGTTCATCTGTTTTCATTGGCATAATCGGTTGCCTATCTCGGTATTACAAAAATTATTGACGCGTAAAGATAGCCCAAATGGCCGCAGGAATAAACCAAACTTGTGATATAGCTTAGTTTTTTATTCTTTTAAATTCATCATGTATGCACAAATTACCAATGTGGATCAATGAAAGGTTGCTTTTTAAGCAAGGCGTCGCGTTAATTGTTGATAAGAAAAGAATGGTTTGACTGTTTATGCTTTCTTAGTGGGTATATTTGCATTTTGTGGTTTTTCTGCTTGCCTCATAAACAGTGAGTGCGTATGTTGAGAATTAGACATGGAAGTTGCGATTAATTTTATTAACTTCTGATTTTGGCTAACTAAAGTTGTAATGGTGCCTTTTATGACAAACAGCACTCAGTCAGGTTTACATTTTACCGAACTGCTTAAATCCTCCTCTCAGCTTGATAAAGCAGGACTAGAAATTGGTCTAGTTTCAATGGACGATTTGATTCAAGAATTAAATATCCACCCCTATGCCGCCGCTTATGCTGTAGATTTGGCTGAAGAACCACAAAAACAGCTGCTTGAACGCTGTAATGGGAATCCCGCAGAATATTTTGTATCGACGCTTACACAGCAATTAATTACAGCTGCAAAGGTAGCGGGTGACGCACCGTTACGTGTGCGCTTAAGTGGTGCTGACTCACATCAGCGACAGTCACTATTTGGTTCTGAACTTGAAAATGATGAAATTAATCCGTTAATTGGCTTACGTGGTGTGTCCCGCTATGCGGATAAATCGACACGGAAAAGCTTTGAACTTGAATGTGAAGTGATTAAACGTGCTCGCAATGCTGAGGGCATGACGAACATTGAGTTAGTGATCCCATTCGTACGTACCTTTAGCGAAGCGGCAACCATTATTGACCTTTTGGCAGAGCAAGGGTTGTGTCGAGGGGCTGATGGCTTGAAAGTGAATTTAATGGCAGAACTGCCTGCAAATGCATTATTAGCTGAGACTTTCTTACAATACTTCGATGGCCTCGTTATTGATATCGACCAGCTAGCTCAGTTTTCCTTAGGTCTTGATCAGACGCACCCTTCATTAGAATACCTGCACGATGATCAGAACGAAGCTATTTTATTACTCGTTCGTCAGGCATTGAAAGCGGTGAGTACGACTGGTAAAACGTGCGCAGTTGTTAGTCACTACATTAATAATGCACCAAAGTTACAGCGCTGGTTAATCGACCATAACGTTGAAACAGTGATTACGCAGTAATATGTTAGGCTGCTAGTTATCTAAGGATCTGATTTTGTCAGATCCTTTTTTTTAGATTAAAAATTATTTCTCTGCCCCATTAGCGAATGAGCGGCTTTTTCCTGGCAGTAATCTTCCCCAGATAGCGATGACAATAACGGCGAAAGCGATTCGTGCCCATAGAATTGCCATGATATCTGCCCCCAGCAATAATATGAGTAACGTGTCTTCGATGACACTATGGCAAAGGCCAAGAAAGCTCATGACCAGTAATGTATCGCGCTTAGATATATGGCCTTGTTTCACTTCATCAATGAGTAATCCAGCCCCAAATGATAACCCTAATGTTGCACCAATTACCGTAATGTTTGCGGCTTCTTTCCCAAGCGTTAAGCTACGAAGTAGAGGGTAGAGCGCTTTATGCATTAAGGCTTCAATACCTACCCAACGCAAAAGTCGTAATAGCGTAATTAAGCCACTTAGAATGACCAAAATTGTTAGTAGCATCTGGATTTGATCGACTGACCAAGCGGTTAAACCTGCATCAATTGAAGCGGTAGGCTGCCAAATTAAATTAATCGGCTGCTGCTGCCAGTCTCCCCAAAGGTAGATTTGATTAAGTATGGCCCCTAGTACTATTGCTCCACCAACGCGGACAGCGATTGTTGCTCGCCACGAGACGCCTGTCGCTTTTGCCACTGCACCTTCAACAGGCAGGGCGTGACCGATAAGTATCATGGTGCCAAGCACTGAAGCATCGGCGACGGTGATAACTTCATTTCCTGCAATACTATAGAAAACAACCATCGCGGTGTAGATGTTAGTCAGAAGAGCGACAGCCCAAACAAGTCCAAGGCTTTCAGACAGACCAACCACTGACATAATGGGCGACAATAAGCTGGCAAGCCATTGCGTTGCCCCAAACATTTCAAGTACTTTGACAATAATTGTCGCGGGAATAAGTACTTTGAGTAAGGCAAAGTAGACTCGGCCAATATCTCGAAATAGTTGAGAGACAGTAGATTGAACGTTAGTTAAAGGCATTATAATCCCTGTTAATTATTCGCGCACGAGTACATTTTTCAGTGGTATTTTATCAATATCTTTAACGGTATTAGAGTCATCTTATGCATGAAGGCGGGTTTGAATTCGATTGCTGTTTTCATCTTGAATACGCCTCAGATATTGTGGGTTGACCCTACAGGATCAATGACATGAGAGCAACGGATAATGGATTAGGGGGGATGTAAGCGGCGATGTACAGTGCTGCATGTGCGTTGAACTGGCATAGTAGGGCGATAGCCTTAGCCAAGTATTGCAGCTTTAGTTAGTAACCTTTTGTTAACCACCTTACACATAGTCTTTTCTCCAAGTTAGAACGTCAATGCATTTCGACACAGGAGAGAAGATGAAATTATTCGCGTCAATACTAACAACGGGAGCCATCGCAGGTTCAATTTTGGGCTTGGTTGTTCTCCAGCCAGTCTTGGCAGAAAACGCTCAACAGGAGCAGGTCAAACCCGCCTTAGACGACATATCAATTCACACCAAGTCTTCGAAAGATACTCAGCAATTTTTGCGCGGTGTAACCAAAACGATACCACTGCAATCCATTTCTATTTTGTGGCGCGACTTCGAGAACAAGGTCGTTGAGACAAATAAGCTGCCTGCTGGGAGTGATCGAGTCATCGTTTTATATCAAAACTTTAACAGCGATTTTACTGAGGCTAAAGTGACGATAGGTTACCCAACTCAAAAAAGTGAATTGTCCAATGCTATGGTTGAGCTTCCAACCATAGAGAAGGCTGATTTGCTATTGAGTAGAGGAAAGCACAGTGAATCTGAACTTATTGATGCTTGGAGCCGAATCAACTTCCAGAAATCGGTCGAAGCGTTGGTCGAAACTCACTATCTCAGCCCACTGGGGCTGCCGGAATCTAGCCAATTGTCTGTCTACTATAAATAGTGGGCTTGAAGGAGATACATTATGGAATTTATGTCTCAAGTTTTTTCTGAAACGACAATTATCTTCGCCGAAACCTGGGTAGATGATAGCTTTGTTTTTATTGCTATCGCGTTATTCCTGATCGAGCTAGTCCGCTACGGTTTCAAAAAGAAGCTCAGTTGGAACATGGTGGGTGACAGTGCGACTAATTTCGTCACGCTGTTTTTCCTTTTGGTGACAGTATTTTTTGTCGGGTTGGCTTACGTCGCAGCGTTCGTATTTGCATATGATAATTTCAGCCTTACCCAGCTGCCACTCACCGGCTGGACCATTCTTGGATGTTTGATTTTGGCTGATCTGGCCTACTATTGGGAACATCGGTTCCTTCATAGTAATGGTTTTGCATGGGGTACCCATTCGGTTCATCATAGTTCGCCGTACTTTAACATCTCAGTCGCCTATCGGTTTGGTCCGCTTGACTGGTTCTTCCCCTTCTTTTTTCATCTGCCCTTGATTCTAATGGGCTTCAATCCATTCGTGGTGCTGATGTGTGAGACTTTTGTCCAGCTATTCCAGACTCTGCTGCATACCGAGACGGTGAAGAAGCTCCCAAGGCCGATTGAAGCCATTTTTAATACCCCGTCACATCACAGGGTTCACCATGCCACCAATAAGCAGTATCTGGATAAAAACTACGCAGGAATACTGATCATCTGGGATCGAATGTTTGGTACCTTCGCCCGTGAGGGTGAAGAGGTGAAATATGGCGTTTACCCACGGATTAACTCCGTCAATCCGTTTAAAGTATACCTTCATGGCTATGCGAAACTGATAGAACAGTTGTGGCATGCGCCAAGTTGGGGCTACCGACTGCAAATTCTGATAAAGCCGCCTATCTGGGTATGGAAACAGGAACAACAAAGGAATAAATGATAACCATGAACATTAGTGCCCTGCTAATCGAAGACGACAGAGATTTGGCTGAAGCTATCAGTGATTATATGGAACTGGACGGTTTTGAGTTTGATTTTGCCTACAATGGAGCTGCAGGGCTTACTCTGGCGTTAGCTAATCAGTACGAGGTTATTCTCACTGACATAAACATGCCAAAAATGAATGGTATTGATGTGTGTCAGTCGCTTAGAGATAAAGGCATCAGTACGCCAGTACTGATGTTAACGGCTAGAGATACATTAGATGATAAGGTGACAGGCTTTGCGGCTGGCTCTGACGACTATCTGGTTAAACCGTTTGCCATGGAGGAGCTAAAAGTCCGACTTCAGGCATTAATTCGACGCTCACAAGGTGCTGTTACTTCGTTAAAAGTCAGTGATCTGAGTGTTGATTTGGATAAACATCTGGTGGTTCGCGGAGGGCAAGCTGTAAAGCTTCCCCCTGTATGCTGGAAAATACTGGTATGCCTGATGCGCAGTAGTCCGAATGTGGTCAGCAAAGCCAAGTTGGAAGATGAGGTTTGGGGAGATGAATTGCCAAGTGCTGACAGCCTTAAAGTTCATCTGTTTAAGCTTCGTCAGGCCATTGATGCGCCATTTGAAACCAAATTAATTCACACCGTACATGGGGTGGGCATCGCAATAAGAGAGGGTGATGCATGACCAGAGTCAGTATAAAGCGCGATATCTATCTCTACCTTTTTGGCATCGTAATCAGCCTAACGGCCATATACGGGTTGATGATCAATCAGAGCTACCACATCGGGCTGAACGAATCGGCTAAATATGGTTTTCTTTATGAACTGAAGGCGTCGGAAAGTGAGTACCTCAAATCTGGCCAACTGCCCCAATCTCAGGCCAGCACGTTTCAGATTTATCTCGAACTCAATCAGATCCCGCAAAAATTCCTCACAGCTTTCGACTGGAACACATTCGTTAACGACGCAATTTATGAGCACTACGCGCCTGCGACAGGTAGTGCTACTGGCGAATATCTTTACGCCGCTTCACATTATATCGCCAGTGTGGATAAGACCTTATATGTCGTCTCTCAGTATGACGAAGCTATCTACCTTGAACTGTTCGAACTCAGCCCGCCTGACTCGGTCAGCCAGTTTAACTCTGCTTTTATTATGATTGGTGGATTATTATTACTGGTGTTTCTTATCATTCGCTTGTTGATCTATCGATTAACTAAGCCCATTTTGGCTCTGTCTCAATGGTCAGAAACGTTGGATTTAAATCAGACCGACAAACTGAAATGCTTTCGCTACCGCGAAGTAGATCTTCTTGCCAATCAATTGGTCGAAAGTGTTCGTAGTGAGCGAGATGCCATAGAACGCGAGGCGTTTTTCCTTCGAGCTGCCAGTCACGAACTCAGGACGCCAGTGTCTATTATGTCAGCCAGTAGTGAAATGCTAGAACGATTGTCTGAATCGATGCCACGAGGTGGGCAAAGAGCAGTAGCCCGAATTAAACGCTCCGTTGCAACAATGCAGACGTTGATCACCACGCTTTTGTGGATGAGTCGCAACACTCAAGATGATGTGGAGCCGACCAACATCAATGTCCATAAGTTGGCAACGGAAGTGATCGAAAGCCACCGCTACTTAATCGACAACAAAAAGATACGTATTGAACTGAACATAAAGAAAGAACCTTTGCAGATTAGGGCTCCACTAGCACTGGTTGAAATAGTACTCGCCAATATGGTTCGTAATGCTTTCCAACACAGTACGAATGGTATCGTGAGTATCTCTTTATCAACTGATTCTATTGGTGTAACGAACCCCATCGAAGACATTGCAATTCATGAGTCTCAGTCAATTGAAGCCTCATTTGGCATTGGCTTAGTTCTGATAGAAAAAGTGTGCAGCAACCAAGGTTGGCACTTCTCACATCGACAGGAAAATAGCGTTCATTTTGCCTCTGTTATTTTCCACCACGATAAAGCTCCCCTTGACGTAACCAAACGTTAACCTCTTATCTATTATCCTTGTTCCCAAGTTAAGCATTAGGAATTAAAAGCATGGGAACTTGGATTTTAGAAACACTACTTTGGTCGATGGTTACTGTCGTGGTTTGTGTGGCTATATGGGGCGTCACTCTGCCAAATATCTTGATTGCATTGGGCATTTCAGTCGGCGTATCTCTATTGCTTGGCAACAGCTGGCGCAGCTGAACGTAGTTAGACTCGCTATTTGCAGAGGAAGCGGATGATATTCCCCAACTTCCTGCAAAAGAGAATGCATCAAAGATAAAAGCTGTCGCTTTTTCTTATCTTTATCGAGAGTTAGGTGTGATCAATGAAAATATATATTATTAAAGCATCCGCAGGCAGTGATTATTCAAAATACAAGGCATCAACAGGTGGACCTCCGCAGAATATCTTTGCCGCCGCTGCAGCAACGCCGAAATGGTACTCGATAGATATGGTCGACGAAACGATTGGTGTAAAAGCGAACCTAAATACGGATGCGGACTTAATCGTGATTTTTATGTCTACGCCTGATGCCTATCGAGCCTATGAGCTATCACAAACTTATCGGGAAAAAGGAAAAACGGTTGTACTTGGCGGCCTGCACCCCACGTTTAATCAGCAAGAGGCATCACAGCACGCAGACAGCCTTATTATTGGTGAAGTGGAAAACTATTGGGTTCAGTTTCTTCGTGATGCCGAATTTGGTTGCTTGAAGGTTAAGTATAAAAGCCAAGAGCCTTTCGATTTAAGTCTACTGAATCCTTACCCAACCAATATCATTGCCCCTTCGGTATATGATTATATTTGGTCTGTTGTGGTGACAAGAGGGTGCCCATTTAAGTGTAATTTCTGTCTGGTGCCTCGATTTTTCAATCAATTTCAACAAAGACCAATTGCTAATATTGTCAAAGAGCTTGAGCACCTAAAAGCCCTTGGCGTGGAGTGGGTTGAGCTTCATTCAGATAACCTTACCCATGACAGAGAATATGCAATGGCACTCTTTAAAGCGATAGAACCGCTTAAGATGAGTTTCTATGGTGAAACCACTGTATTAATAGCACGGGATGAAGCCTTGTTGAGTGCAGCCGCTAAAGCTGGCTTTAAGTCAGTATTGTTAGGGATTGAAACGCCTTCTGAAGAAGCACTGAAAGCGCAGAAAAAAGGCTTTGTTAAGCCTTCGAAAATGAAAGAATACATTGCCACAATCAAGCAGCATGGCATTGAGGTGTGGGGGGATTTTCTATTTGGTTTTGATGAGCATGATACATCCATCTTTGAGCAGACTCAGGCGTTTCTGAATGAGATCAAGGTTGATAAGGTGATTCCACACTATATGATCCCATTCCCTGGCTCAAAGACGTATTCCAACTTAGAGAAAGAAGGGAGAATATTGACTACCGACTGGTCTAAGTACGACGGTAGCAATACAGTTTTTCAGCCCAAAAATATGACACCCAACGAGCTTGCTGATGGTATTTATTGGATTTGGAAGAACAACATTAGTATGCGGGATAAACTAAAAGCTTGGTTTAGTTAATAAGACCCATAGCATATGGAAAATAAGGTGTATGCAGGACACCTTATACTTTCGAACGACATCGCAATAGTTGTGATATCAGGTTTGTTGGGGGACGTTATCATCCCCCTGTAAATTGTTAGCGCAGTAGTACACTTCTTAGCGGTGTTTTATCTATACCTTTAACGATAACGTAAGACATTAGACAGGTCAGTATCAACACCGATACATCGGCCAGAAAGCCAGAAAACCCAAGTATACCGAACGTGTTGAATAGGTAGATAATCACTAGTAAGTGAACAAGGTAAATACCTAGAATATCTTTACCAAGCTTAAGGGCTTGAGTCGAGCGGCCAAATTCAGGCCTGCTAGCGAGCATAAAGAAGATACCGGCTGCCCAAAGCGGTGTGCCTAGCAAGAAGTCATTTATATTAAAGGCTACGTCATGTTGCTTTAGTAGGAATAGCGCTTCTAATAGGTGTAGCCCCATGCCACCTACCGCAAGTAGTGCCGCGATAGTGAATGGCAGTTGGTAGTTATGTTTTCGTGCCATAAAGCCAACAGCAACCATTAAAGTACTTAAGAAAGGACCATTACGAGTGAATATTGGAGCCTCTAAGCCAAAAATAGGCTGATAACTTCCCGCCATCAGGCCATAAAGATACAGAGCGATAGCAATAGGAAAAATCAGCTTTTCTTGTTTGAATTCACAGCACAACGCGATGATAGCCAGACCACTTAATAGGCCAGGGATATACCAAAGGTGAACTATTCCACCTTCAAATAACGTATTTAAAGGGTTTGAAGCAAGAAACCCCCAATAGCCGCTGCGCTCAGCAATATAACCTTCAGCAAAGAATTTCGATAGATTAAAAGGTAAAGCGAGGTAAATCACACTCCACGCCAGCCAAACTTTCAGTAACGGTAAGCTATAGCGCTTTAACGTACTTAAGGCACTTTCGCTCAGCTTAGGCATGATGAAATAACCGGCCAAAATGAAAAAGAATGGAACCGCAAAACGACCTAGTTGATTAAGGAGTAAGCCTACCCATGGTAGTTCATCGATCAGAGGTGCATCCATTAATGGTTTTGCATGGATAACAATGACAGCCAATAGGGCAATTAAACGCCCCCACTCAAAACTTGCAATTCGGTCTTTGTGCATATTCAAAAGTTAATCAATCAAGCGAAAAAAGTGGGGCGAATGTAGCAGCCTTAGTCGCAGAAAAGGAGTGATTTAATCAAAGAAATATCAGCTTTGTGTAAGAAGTGATTAAAGCGTGAGCTGGCTCTCAGTGATCCACTCACTGCTGTGTTCTAGGCAAGTTGAGGTGGTCAAAGTATCGACATCTCACTTTAACAGATAGCGATGTTTTGTAATTCTCACACGGATAGTATCACCTATGTAGGTCTAACTCTTTTTCTGAATTACCGACAAATAAACGCTTTCATTTCGTTTCTGGTTGAATGACAACGTTTCATAAAGGTTGTTTCGAGCCTTAACGCGTGTTTTCTTGTGCCAAATCAGGCTCTTTACTGCATGTTAATATTTCAGATCTCACTTGTGCTCGTAGTGCTAAGGCCGCGTTCCAGTCGTTGCCATTGGGCATGACGGGTTTGCTGATGATAACGTCGATATGCCCACGACGAGGAAATAATGATTTATCTCTTAATATTGAGCGAGTGCCCCGTAAGGTAACCGGCAGAATGGGCAACGTGTGTTGGGCCGCAATTTGAAATGCCCCCATATGAAAGGCATGGATTCCCGCCATACGATATAACGTGCCCTCAGGGAAAAGTGTCAAAGGGCTGTGACTTTGCGCACTTGCGCTGAGATTTTCGGTATCTTTTAGGCTTTGTTGGGTGTCAAAGCGGTCGACAAAATGGCTGCCGAGTTTGGTTAAAAAAATGCGGGCAAACGGGTTCGCTTTGAGTTCCGCTTTAGCGACAAACTGGTGTTCTAATTCGGTCGCCGCAACCAATACCAGTCCATCGAGGTAACTTGCATGGTTAGCCACAATGATAAAGGGCTCGTCACCCTTGGCAGGAAGGTTATGTTTACCCGTTATGGTTAAGGGGATGCCTGTTAGTCGGATCAGTGTGCGAGCTCCCCAGCGCGTTACTTTCCAACATTGGTGGCGAGTCGGAATGAACGCCACCAAGCACCATACTAGCGGGGCGAGTAGTGCCATTATTAACCACATGTAAGTAGCAAAGAAAAAATCGCGGAGCAGTTGTGTGAAACGATAGAGAGAGGGACGTACCCCCGCGATAGCCATCCGTAACGTCTGTTGCCAAACAGGTCGCTGTGATGCATTCAGGTTATGGTCTTGATATAACGTTTTACAGGCAGAACGGCGTATTTTTCCGCTTGATGTTTTCGGTACGGTATGGGCTGGGCAAATGACGATATCATCAACTGGGATCCCCAATAAGTTGATGGCGAGATCTTGGATTTGTTGACGCAGTTGTTGTTGCTCGTCGGTATTGATGAGCTTTGACTCGGCTAAAACAACCAGCTGTTCGGTACCCGTTTGAGGATTATCTGCTGCAATGGCGGCAATGCAGCCTTTTCTTACGTCAGGCAGTTGGCTGATTGCTGCCTCTAATTCATGGGGGTAAATATTGCGCCCCGCTTTAATGATGATGTCTTTTATTCGCCCAGTTAGAAATAGCTCACCTTCCATGGTCAGCGCTCGGTCTCCTGTTTTTAACCAGCCATCATGGTATAGCTCTGTCGTTTTTTGCGGATCGTGATAGTAGCCCGATGTTGATGATGGTCCTTTAAATTCAAGCTCTCCCTCTTGACGTTCAGGCAGTTCGTTGCCAAGCGCATCGACAATGCGGATTTGGTGACCAAGCAGCGGCAACCCAAGCCCTACAAGCTGTAGCGTATCCGCTTCGCCATCTCTAGCGGCTACTGCGGTGCCTGAACGCATCATGACTTTTCGCTGAACGGTTTCAATGCGAGGCGGTCGGGAGTGGGCAGGGAATGTGAGTCCAACAGATGATTCGGCCAAGCCATAGACGGGTGACATTGTTTCTGGGCGAAAACCGTATTGGGAAAAACGGGCTGTAAATCTGGCCATGGTTTGTGGGCTGATAGGTTCTGCACCATTCCATGATAATCGCCAACGATTAAGATCGAGGCCTTCTAGATCACTATCTGCAATTTTATTCAGGCACAATTCATAGGCAAAATTGGGGGCTGGCGAGAGAGTACCGTTATGGCGATGAATCGCCCATAGCCAACGATGTGGCTGTGATAAAAAGGCTAAGGGGGACATAATGACGAGTGGCATGGCGTGGTATAAGCTTCCCAGCCAAGCCCCGATTAACCCCATGTCATGGTACACGGGTAACCAACTTATAAAGACATCATCAGGACTGGCTCTTACGGCCTTGCCCATCGCACGAATGTTTGCGAGTAGATTAGCATGGGTCAACATAACCCCTTTGGGAACACCAGTACTACCGGAGGTGTATTGCAGAAAAGCGATGTCATTGGTTGCAGCGTTGCCTACATAGACTGGCGTGTTGTGTTGGTGTAACTCATTGAATGTGACGACAGATGACATCGAGGGCACTTGAAGTCGCAGCAGGTGTGACAGCGGTTTTGCTTCTGTCACGGTAATTAACAACTTGGCTTCCGCATTTTGCAGTATTTTAGCATGTCGTTGGAGGTGATCTTCCAGTTGTGAGAGCCTAGCGGGGGGATAGATAGGAACAGGGATTGCACGCGCATATAAGATGCCAAAAAAACAGTAGAAGTAATCGTTACTGGTGGGCAGCATGATAGCAACGGTGTCACCGGGTTCGATGCCATGCGAAATTAACCCTTTTGCGACATTTTGCGCTTTGTCGCGTAGACGCTGATAACTGATTGTCTGCGTTTCGTTGGCATTTTGGTAAACGTAAAGGTGAGGCCGAGTTGGGTGATGGTCAACGTGCCAATCTAGTAGTTCTTGAAGGGTCATGACATGGTCAGGGGTCGCATCGACTGTATCGAGGCTGATTTCTCCAACGGTATCTTGTAGGTCTATGGGCACCTGTTGTGCAGCCAATACTTCATTGAGTAAGTCTCTTGGGGTATCAATGCGGGCGAGTGATTGATCGGAAAGGTTCAGCGTAAAACACTGCGCTGTGCGTTGAAGCAATTCGGCTCTTGTTAGGCTATCAAACCCTAATTCATGATCAAGTTTGCTATCGAGATGGATCACATTTGTGGTGTGTTGCGAGGGTTGAAGCTCTTGGGCTAATTGAGTGACAAGGCCAAGTATTCTCTGGGCGGTGTGTTTGGGATCCTGAACTGATTGCGTTGAGCTGTGCGCTGGGCTATCCGACATACTTGCCACCTTATCGCTATGGTCTTGAACAATACCAACATGGGCGCTTTCGCTAACTGAAGTTATTGTACAAAAGTGTAGCTAACATCGGTGAAAAGGTGTTGATATGACGTCAGATGTTAATAAAGAAATGTTGGCACAGATCCATTCGGCTGTAATGTAGAATAGGTATCGAGGCTTATTCAGGCTCTCACCAGTACCCTTATAGTGCTGGTGAGTAGTCGAAATGATGATGTTTATGATGAGCAGCTAATTTCGAGTTCTTTGCCCCAGTCGGGAGGTGATTGGGCAAAATGCGTAAACCGGGTATGTTCTGCGTATGGGGTTGCGAGTACTTCGAGTAGTTGTTCAACTAGGCTATTATCACCTTGCTCTGCAGCATCAATGGCTTGTTGGGTAAGGTAGTTACGAAGAATGAATTTAGGGTTGACGCTTTGCATCATCACCAGTCGCTCGCCATCAGGTTGCGGCTCTTTTTCCAACCGCTTAGCGTATTCCGATAGCCATTGTTCAAGTGGTGCCGTGTTGTGGAATAATTCAGTCAACGTATGGCTTGGGTTAGGCAGTTCAGAATGTGGGATAGAAGACAGCGTTCTGAAGAATAAAGTGTAATCAACGGCTTGCTGAGACAGAAGATCAAACAGGTGGTTAAATAAGTCGGTATCTTCTTTTTCTTTCGCGATTAACCCAAGTTTGCGACGCATATTTTGGCTATATTCACGCTGTAATTGGGTTTGATAAAGCGTGAGTCCGGCATCAATTTTGTCTTTGTGTAGTAGAGGGGTTAGTGCATAGCCTAGAGCTGACAGATTCCATAGGGCAATACTCGGTTGCTGGTTAAATGCGTATCGGCCTGAATAGTCGGAATGGTTACAAATATACCCTGGATTATAATCGTCTAAAAAACCATATGGCCCGTAGTCGAAGGTCAGGCCAAGTACCGACATATTATCAGTGTTCATTACACCGTGAGCAAACCCGACCGCTTGCCAATCAGCAATTAGCTTGGCTGTAAGTGCAACAATGCGCTGAAACATGAGTGCGTAGCGTTGTTCATCATCTGGCTCTTCGCTAATTTCGGGGAAGTGATGCTGTATAACGTAGTCAGCAAGCTGCTGTAATTCAGCATGTTGATTGGTGTAAAACAGGTATTCAAAGTGACCAAAGCGAAGGTGACTTTCTGCTACACGAATGAGCGTGGCACCACGTTCTATCTTTTCTCGATAAACAGCCGTTGAGCTGGATAAGACTGCCAGCGCATGGGTGGTTTTTATTCCTAACCCTGCCATTGCCGCGCTTGCAAGGTATTCACGTATACTCGAGCGTAATACGGCACGACCATCGCCTTGACGAGAATAAGGGGTTAAGCCAGACCCTTTTAAATGGATATCCCATTTACAGCCTGTAGACGTTAATACTTCACCAAGAAGTAGCCCGCGCCCATCACCCAAATCAGGATTATATTGCCCAAACTGATGCCCTGTGTATTTCATTGCTATTGGGTCAAAATGAGGGTGTTCATCGTTGCCTGTAAACAAGTCGATAAAATACGGTGTATTCGCCTCTGTAGGGTCCAGCTCAAGTAATTGACACACTTCACTGTTCACACTAATAAGAAATGGGTCACCAAGAGGTTGAGGTGTAATGCGGGTGCCAAAAGTGGAAGGCAATGCGCTATAGGTGTTATTGAACGTTAACTGTGACAGAGTTTTCATTGGCTGCTCGTTGATACGCTTATCTCTTCTTTAAGCGTATCAACTTATCATCAGGTTACAACGGAGAGAAAGTAGGGGTAATAATAAGGCGCTGGTGGCTAAGGCTCAATAGCTTCTATATCAATAATCTTTGAACGATTCATAATGACTTTCCAACGGCGCACACGAACTATAAACTTCATGGATCATTTTAACCATACAGTGGTCGTTATAACGTTTTAGATGAATTTAGCCTTGTAATTTGAAGCTCGCCCTAAGATATACAACACAGATAAAAAGAAAGGGTAAGAAAGGAATAAGGAAATTTTTTCATACATCAAAACTAGGCCGCTTACCGTTAGAAATGATACAAGCAGTAATAGCATTAATATTCTATGAATGTTTACATGAGCTGCTGAAAATTGTGCATATAACTTTATCATGTCTTAGTTTCTCATATGAAGTTAAAAATAATAATAAATAATAGTAGGGTTACTGTTATTATGTTGATATTTGTTTTTAACTCACTTCTGTTACGACGACTATCACAAGTTTCAATATGTTCATTTACTTCTTTGTTGATTTTTTTAGCGTATAATAATCGCTCACTCAACCAGTTAACATCAAAGGTCCCGATATTACAGATGGATTCAAGTTCAAAGTCTTTAAGCAATGCTTTGTAGTCTTGACGAAACGGAATAATTGAAAAGTCTGATGTACCATCATTGTAATAATTGTAAATTACAGAGAGGTTTGGCAGTTTAGCTGAAATCATAAACGAGTCATTATTACTCGATGTAAATATTTTCTCAAAGCCAAGGGGCGGAAATTCATTAATTGCAACTTCATACTCTCTATTCATTTTAGTCTTAATATTTAAGGTTGTAATATGTTCAAGTGAGATTAATACCCCTATCTTGTGCAGATTAGATATTTATCTTACGCCTTTCTTTCATGCGTTCTCTTCGTGCAATTCGTTCTTCGTGTACTGCCTGCTCTCGCTTTAGTACCATAAGACAATATTTTTTCCTAGATTCCGTCCAATGGTAGAAGGAGGGTGATGCGTAATTACTCGCTAAATCCCAGTGTTCTGCTGCATTTATATAATCGTTTTCTCTTTCAAATTCTGCTGCTAAATTAGCAGCGTTGAGATATTTATTTTCCATGCGCTTTATCAATTAATTTTTTCAATTCGAGTAAGGATCCTGTATATAATTTTTTTTGTACAACCATGTACCATATATCATACTGAGGGTGATCATTTAGGATGTTACAGTTTTTATATTTAACTTTGGTTATTTTTCTACTTTTCAGTTTGTTTAAGGTCGGTGTTTCAATAGGAAGATCCTTTTTGACATCTAATCTCCAATCAATACATTCTCGTACTTTATCTAGTCTACCTGTTATGAATTTGCCATTTATTTTTACTTTCCAATCATAAGGATCACCAGTTTTACTCTCAATATAGTAGCCACGATGAAAGCAACGCTTAGTATGGTTATAAGTATGTTTTTTCTTTTGTAAATTACTAAGGTGATTTTTATTCATATTACATGCCCATACAAGATCTTAGATCTCAACAGAAATTTTGGATAAAATTAACTTAACCTTTTCGGACATTAAATGATCATAGTTTTCAATAAAGAAATCTGCTTGTTTTATTGAAATTAACYGTCGTTGCAACTCACAAGCTCGATAATCCTCTAAACCCCAAGGATAGTTGGATAAGATTTTGTCTCTTAAAGTTGTTGCAATAACTTCGTCAATTGTATTTGAGGCCATTAATAATGGAAGTTTTACTTTTGTCATTTTTATACCTTTCTGTTAAATGACACCTAATCACGAAAGATAAGAAATATCCTTTTTATTTCTCGATAAAGAGTTGTTAACATTTAACGCCTCTCGAGCAACAAAAATAATCCATCGCTTAAAAGGTAGATTCCCATCTAATTTGAAAGTTTCGTCAATACCATAAGTAACTCTTGTTTCAGATTTTTGTGATATATCTGCATATGAGTTTGAATAAATAGTAGTATCAATGAAAATGAATATGTTTATTTTTTGTAAACTACCTGTAATGGCATAACCAAACTGGTCTTCAAATTGAACTTTTGCTTTCTGTATACCATGTCTTATTATTATCTCTAATGTTTCGTTAGCACTTAATGGTTTAATTGAAATTTTTCTTTTTCTTTCTTTAAAGTAATGTTCTTCAATAGATGTTTTAAATTTTGGCATGACATTGCTTAACAATTACCTTTTTACTCTATAATATAGACTGACTTATTTTCATTGTAGCGATCTAAGGCTAGATATAACTCTGAAACATTAACCGTATGAGCATCAATCAACCTCGCATACAACCACTTTCCAAATGCTTCTTGACGGTCATAAATATAAGGTAGACTTAATCTTCCTATATTTTTCCCGTTTTTAATATAAAGTTTAAAAATAATAAATCCACACTGCTCAGATGCCTTATGCAATATTATCGTAACAAGTTTTAGGTTTGCAGTTACATGAATTCCGCCATTGGAATCCTGTTCACACGAAACATGTTTAAAAGAGCTACGAGTCAAAATAGCTTCAACGTTCTTTAAATCATCAATAGAGACAGTTGATCTTTTGTTCATATAAACATGTCATTAGTTAGTTATTTCAAAGATAGGACTATGATTAGCTATATACTCACGCGATGACATAGCAATTGAATAAAATTGCACTAAATGTGACTAGCGTCACGGTGTTTTCGTGGGGTATTAACAATTTGAAATACAAATTATGCCCAATGTTTCATACTGTTAAGGTATGTTGTGTACTCTTTATTGTACAAAAGTGGTCTATTTATTGATTGAATTACATTGAAATTTAGGCAGGCGCTCGTCACATCTAGTCTTTATGTGTATTAGATTTGAGTGTAGGTAATGCATTAGGGAAGGTTTGCCGAAGTGTTGAGTATTGGGGGGCGACACTCTTAAAGCCTTAAAGTAAGGTTACACCAGACACCAGCGTTGTGACTATGAACAGCGGCCAAAAAGGTCGGTAACTTATTTGAACGTTCCACATTTTAATTTCATGTCGTACAGATT
>NZ_JAKJSJ010000056.1:0-48333 GCF_050336715.1 Photobacterium makurazakiensis | reverse complement strand
GATATAAATTGGGCCCTCACAAATCCCATGGCCACCATAGTTTTCGTACCGCTTCAGGTAGTTGAACTGTTACTTTTTTCTGGCCAAATTCGAGCTTTTTCTCGTATCGATAAAGCTCAACCTCTTGCTCGTTATTTGATGTCAATGCAACTTCAAAAGTAGCATTTTGAGCAACACGACTATCAATAGAAAGCGTAATATTTGCCGTAGTTAGTCCTGAATTAACATCCAATACACTCGGTAAAATTTTCACTTGCTGTATTGCAACAGGCCCCGTTTCTCGTAAAGTTACGCCTCCCCATATTCCACCAGAGTTTTGATCTTGTCCGCGTTCTGACCATGCACCACCAGGACGAGTATCATGATGGTTTAGAACACCTTTTATCAGTGTTTTATTCAATGACCAATCTTTAGTTAATGGCTCGTTAGGGCTATTAACCCATACGTTCAAGTCATTTATTCCTTCATTAATAACATTGCTAACTTCGGTGTTTAATGGAATAAAGTAGCCACTTCCTTTTTTCAACAATTTGCCATTTACAATCACAGCAGATTCATAATCTACAGCATCAAGCTGAAGCCAATATCGCGATTGGGCGCCTATATCAGCAATAGAAAATGTACGGCTATAATAACCTACACCCGAATGTTCAATACCTGATGAATTCCAATTTCCAGGTACAGTGACATCATGAATGTCAGAACTTCCTTGTTCTTCATCAATTATCTCAAGTCGCCATGTTCCATCTAAAGACTGAGAATTAATATTCCATTCATTCTTAGGGGAATTTAACGCACAAGAAGATAATGAGAATAACGTCAATAATAGTATTATTCTCATGCTTTCCTCTTAAAATCACCTAGCTTTCAGCTCGCTTTAAAAATTTAAACGTATTTTTTTTCCCAGAGCTTATATATTCAAGGTCATCCGTTAATTGGACAACAATAATAAAACCTCGGCCAGATGTCGTCCAAGTTTCAGGATCATCAGGGTCAGGTTCTATAAACTCACCTTTAACTGCCCGACTAAACTCCTCTCGCGACATAGATTGACCATAGTCTGATACTTCAATAACAAGTTCGCTGTCTGCATTGAAAAAACAAGAGAACTCAATTGGGCACTCGTCAGAATATTGATAAGCGTGTTCATAGGCATTGTTCACAACTTCAACTAGACACAACTCGACTTGATCAATGACATCTTGAGATACATTATTTTCATGTAAATAACGCTGCATATCTTCAGCAATCAAGCGTGATACTTCTGCTGAAGTACTGTACTGCTTGCTAAAACGTTCAGTTATAACTTCCATCAGGCAGCCCCTGTCTATTTAGTTAATATTTTTTCCTCGATACTCGCAGGTGTGGAAGAAACATAAGCAGGTATGCTTCCAATCGAACCGACCACAGGTTGTACTTGACGCCGATCTTTCAGCATATGCACCGCATTAAGTTCAGCTAATGATTGCGTAAAGCCATCATGACTAATAAAGTAATCACCAAAAACCGTTTTATGATCAACGTAAGCTGTAGAAGCAATGTGTATGTAATCGCTGACTAGGCTTTGCTTAACAACAGCACCCGCTTCAACTTTACAGTTCGCACCGATAACAACAGGGCCTTCAATCACAGCACCATTTTGAATTTCGGAACCGCTACTGATAATGACGGGCGGTGTTACATCGCATTGGTTATAATCAAATACGGTATTGATACCAACCCAAATGCCAGGCTTAACCTGTGTACCTGGAATTGGATACCCCGGCACTTTTCCATGCAGGATTTCACTGGTTACCGTCCAGATATCACTGATGTTACCAACATCAAGCCATTGAAAATCCATACTTGTAGCAAAGAAATTAATGCCTTCGTCGACCAGAAGTGGGAACAGTTCACTACCAATATCATATTCTTGACCGGCTGGAATAAAGTCAAAAATAGCAGGTTCGAAAATATAGATACCCGTATTGATTTGCGTTGACAGTGCATCTTCTTTTGCTGGTTTTTCTTGAAAACTGGTTACTTTCCCGTGGGAATCTGTTACTACAACGCCATATTTACTGACTTCATCAATATCTACATCACGAGTAACAATCGTTGCAATACCCCCCCGTTCTTTATGGCGGCGTACTGCTTCCGTAAGATCTAAATCTATCCAGGCATCACCACAAACAACCACAAATGTTTCATCGAAAAAGCCTGAAAAATCTTGGATCTTTCGCATTCCACCCGCAGAACCAAGCGCTTTACTAACAAATTTCCCATCAACCATTTCACCTTCATACGAATATGAAAGCTGAACGTTAAAGTGATGACCATCGCTAAAATAATTTTCAATCACTTCAGCCAGGTGGCTTGTATTCACAACAATTTTATCAACCCCATGAGAAGCAAAAAGCTGGATCATCGACTCCATGACAGGTTTGCCTAAAATTGGGATCATCGGCTTAGGTATTGTATGGGTGATTGGTTTAACCCGTGTTCCTTTCCCTGCCGCAAGGATCATTCCTTTCATCAAATACTCCTTTACGCGACTGTAGCAACTGCGTCTTCAATAGAGTCAAAGCTTGTAATTAACTTATCCATACGTGTTAATTTAAGTAGCTCTTTAACTGCACGTTGTGGGTTAACTACGCTGATTTTCTTACCTCGAAGCATCTTATAGACGGCCATTACTGCGCCTAATCCACTGCTATCCATAAAACGGACTTCAGATAGATCCATAACTAAATGTGTACCGATTGAATCAGCTAACTGCTCAAGTTCACTACGAAAACTCGGTGCAAGCTTGGCATCAAAACGATCTTCTTTTATTTGAAGAATTGTGCATTGACCTTTGTTGATAATCTCGTATTGCATGGTTTTTCCCCTTCTGGATAACCGATCCACTCTACAACAAGCACACTGACGTCATCGTCAAATTGGTCAGCTTGCTGCCAGTCTTTCACTCTATTTACAAGCAATTCCGTTTGCACGGCTGTTGGGTGATCTTTTAGTTCAACTACCGCGTTTTTAAATCCATCTTCTGAAAACTGCGTCGTTCCTTTTTCTGCTTCCGTTATACCATCTGAATAAATCCAAATTTTATCGCCAGGCTCAAGCTGTACATATGCGCTTTCATATTCAACAAAATCAAACGCCCCTACCACGAAGCTATCTTGACCTATAAATTCAGCATTACTGTCTTTACCATGCAGCCACACTAATGGTGGATGACCTGCAATTGAAAACGACATCTTTCCTGTTTTCACATTTAAGATGGCATAGGCCATCGTGAAGTAGAGTAAGTTTTGATCATCGCTCAAATACAGATCATTAAGCTGTTTTAGTACTTCATGAGGTTCGTTCAACCGATAATAAGGAGGCTCGGAAGTTGCTGACTTTACAATTGAACCTTTATCAGAATTAATAGCTATGCTTTGTTGAACAGAGAAAGACATTAAAGCCGATGAAACCCCATGGCCAGCAACATCCAATAAATAAAAACCGACATTATCTTCATCTAACTGCATGTAACCCAACATGTCACCACCGATTTGCGCACTCGGAATTGACACATAACTTAATTCGACCCCGGAAAGCTTTTTCTCTGACGGCAATAAGCGCTTCAGCATATCTCCCGCAGACTCTAAATCTTTTTTCATAGTGGCGTAAGCACTATCAAGTTGGTTATTCTTATTCGTTATTTCATTATGAAGTTCTAAGGTCCTGAATCCGGCTTTTATTCTGGCAACAAGTTCATCCACATGGGTATCTTTAACAACAAAGTCATCAGCTCCAGCATTAATGCCGCTAATAATCGACTGCTGATCATCTTTACCAGACAACAAAACAAAAAATAAATAGCGAGAGTAATCGGCGGATTTCACACGATGGCAAAGTTCTATGCCGTCCATTTCAGGCATCATCCAATCACTTAATACGAATTGAATGTCAGGCCTTTCATCTAGAATTTTGAGTGCTTGTGCACCATCGATTGCGGTGGTGATCTCATACCCTCTTTTGGAAAGTACCTTTTCCATAAAGAGCAGCATTGTTCTGTTATCATCAACTAACAGGATATTCTTCATGCTGAAACACCCTTTCGCTTATATTTATAACAAATATTCATCATGTTACATACAAACTATCATTCCGTCAGTCCATATACAACAACGTCCTTATACTCAAGAGTCTAGTAAGTTTTACACATAGTCACAAAAAAATAGGCTTTTTTTGTTTACGCCGTCAAAAAAACAACAGATAAACAATGTATTAGTTATATTGCTCATCAATTAACAGTTGTAAACTAGCTAAGTTATTGCTACTAAATGGTAGATGCATATGTCATTTTACTTTTGAAGAATTCACATTTATCAAAAGCTTATATTATTGATGGATTTGTAAATTATTTGTGACCAATATTATCTTGTTAARTATTGGATCTTAGGCCTTAGCTCACCAATCATCATCCGATAGATGCCATTAATAGGGACGTTAATGTAAATGCTTTTCCGGCGATGTTTTTCTCTCACTCTTTTAATTTCTGTCTCTTGCGGGGCGAGTGAGTATTTAACTGAGTCGCGTAAGCACGCGCCTGATCCACAGTCACCTAACCTTACCGAGCCTACAAAAATTCGCTCTATCGCCAACGAAGAGAAAGAGGAAACAGAAGCTGATTTAATTTGGAAAGGCGTATCCAGTTCTTTTTCTCTGCCTTTTGAAGAATGGGCAGAAAAAGAAGACCCTACTTTTCTTGATGGGCTAAGTGGTAACCTTGGTCTTGGTTACCCGCTGCTTGAAACTGCTGCGGCTAATATTCCTGCAAACGCAACCAACGGGCCGACAAATAACAACATAACAGCGACTTTGTCACTCAAGTACACAATTTTAGGTAACTGGTTTGTTTCGGGTACGCTCTATTATTATTACGATGCCGATCAGCAGCAACCTTGGAATCCTGATTTTACTTACGTGTTTGGTTACAGTGATTGGCGTCCTTATACCTTCAGTTTAATGTATGCGAATTATGGCGGTAACCGCTTTAACGCTACTGACGATCAGCCTGTCACTAATTTCAACCAAGGCACTTGGTCCCTCGGATGGAAGTTCCCTGTTGTAGAGCCTGTAGTAGATTGGCTTTCATTCACAGATGAAGGGGCTATTGGTTGCCAAATCGATTACAACTACACGCCAGAGTTCTTTGATCTTGCAACAACGTCCTACATGAAGGGCCACCAAACACTCAGCTTGGGTTGTAAATATTCCATTATTGGGAATTGGTACGTGAACGGTACCGCTTTTTACTATTTTGACAGCAATCAAAAACAACCGTGGAACCCTGACTTCACCTATGGTTTTGGCTATTTTGACTGGCACCCAGGTACGATTACTATTCAGTACAATAACTACTCTGGAAACCGTTGGCATCCATCAGAACGCGGTGAAGGTACCGGACGATTTAAAGATGGTGCTATTACCATTGCTTACTCCTTTACATTCTAACTAATTTATCAGTATCTAGTTCTCCCCCCTCAATTCCTTTGGTTTTGTCATTTTGTTATGCATTTTGCAAAAATCCATATAGTAATGCCTATTATTCCGTCTATTCTTGTTTTTAGTGCCATTATAAATTTAGTTGCATATTTTAGCTGTAAGAAAAAGTTTAAAATTTATTCAATGGAAACAGATAGGTAGAAATTTACAGCTAAATAGTTTCAGAGCTTTTATATATTGGGCACATTTTGTGCGTCATAAATACTAGACATAAATCGGATGCTAACACCAAGCGAGGTTCAATATGGAAGGAACGAAATATAACGACAAAGTCACTGGCACTGACAACGACGATAGCATTGATGTGCTTTCAGGCAGTGATGAAGTTGAAGCAAAAGGTGGTGATGACTTCGTTGTTGGTGGTGAAGGCAGCGATAAATTAGACGGTAACGAAGGTAACGACACTATTTTTGGTGACGTACAATATGGCGAAGAACCACCTGCCGAACCGGCTCCAGACGATAATTGGGGTAATGCCCAATCAGTATACGAATACACCGCCCCAGCAGAAGACGCTGAAGAGGTCACCCACAGTGTACGGCTAGGCAACTACTTAGTGGATAACACTGGTTCAATCAATGCAAAATTCACCACCACCAATGCATATGACGCCGTCTTTATTGAGTTAGTTGATTCTAGTGGCACTGTCATTGATACCGTACCTGCAACGGTCGAAGAAGATGGCACACTTTCTCTCGATTACACCTATACCAATGAACAATTTAGTGGTGACGAACTAATCTCATTTAATTTTACCGACAACGATGGGAACCCGATTACTGATATTGACTCAGCCGAAGTTATTGCCAATAACATCTACGATGACACCATCTCCGGCGGTGAGGGTGACGACATTATCTTTGGTCAACAAGGGTCAGATACCATCTTTGGGGGGGAAGGCAACGACTTCCTCGATGGCGATATTAACGACGATACCTTACATGGAGGTGAGGGCGACGACACACTGGTTGGCGGTAGTGGCGACGATATTCTTCACGGTGATGATGGCGCAGACACACTATTAGGCAGTGATGGTAACGACACTCTATACGGCGGCGCCGGTGATGACCTGCTATTGGGTGAGCTAGGTGATGACGTTATTTACGGTGGTACTGGCGCTGATGTGCTCATTGGGGATGATGGTAATGACATACTGTCCGGTGATGCAGGTAACGATAAGCTCTTTGGTGGACTAGGCAACGACATCGCTTCTGGTGGCGAAGGAAATGATGAGATTCACGGCGATGCTGGCCATGATCAAATCACCGGTGGCGCAGGTGAAGACTTCATCATGGGCGGTGATGGCAACGACACCATTGATGGCGGTGCCGACAATGACCTCGTACTTGGTGGTGATGGAAACGACATTGTACTAGGTGGCGAAGGCAACGATCTAGTGTTTGGTGAAGTCGGAGACGACATTGTTGATGGTGGCGCAGGTGATGATGAAGTTTATGGTGGCGTCGGCAATGACCAATTAACTGGTGGCGCAGGCCATGACACCCTCTTCGGTGGCGAAGGCAACGATACACTTGATGGCGGCGAAGGTAACGATAGCCTTCATGCCAATGAGGGAGACGACACTATTAACGCTGGCGCGGGTGATGACTTCATCTATGCAGGCGACGGAAACGACACAATCGATGCTGGTGCCGGTAACGATACTATCTTCGGTGAGACGGGTAACAATACCATTACGGCTGGAACAGGCGACGATACCGTCTATACCGACTTTGGTGATGACACCATTGATACCGGTGACGGTGAAGATACCGTTTATGCTGGCGATGGTAATAATCAGATCAATACAGGCGCTGATAACGACACGGTTTATAGTGAATCTGGTAACGACAATATCACCTTAGGTGAAGGTGATAATATTGCCTACGCAGGTGATGGTGATAATACCGTCACTGCAGGCTCCGGTGACGACCAAATATTCTCAGGTTCAGGAGTCGATGACATTCAATCGGGTGCTGGCAATGACCAAGTATTTACTGGCGCTGGAAATGACACAATCAATGCAGGCACTGGTAACGATAAAGTCTACGCAGGTGAAGGCGATGATCTGATTGAAGGCGTTTCAGGCAATAACGAACTATTTGGTGAAGATGGTAACGACACCATTAATGCTGGGGCTAATGCCTCTACCCTCTACGGTGGTCAGGGTGAAGATACCCTAACCGGCTCCGATGAAAACGACTACCTCCACGGTGGTGCAGACAATGACATCCTTATTGGTAACCAAGGTAACGATACCCTCGAAGGCGCAGCTGGTGATGACACCCTAAGTGGCGGCGAAGGTAATGATATTCTGTTAGCTGGTACTGGTGACGATGAGGTTACGGGTGGTACAGGTAACGATATTCTTGTGGGTGGCACAGGTGACGATAAGCTTTATGGAGAGCAAGGTGATGACATCCTTGCTGGCGGTGCCGGTAACGACCTTCTTGACGGCGGAACTGGTATTTCAGAGCTTTACGGCGACAGCGGCGATGACACCTTACTCAGTGGTGATGAAAGTGACCAACTAAGTGGCGGTACAGGAAACGACACCATTACATCGAATGCAGGTGACGATACCATTTATGCTGGTGAAGGTAACGATACCATTGATTCAGGGACAGGGAACGATACTGTATTTGGTGATGCAGGGCAAAATACCATTACGACGGGTGAAGGCGATGACAACGTCTACGGCGGTATTGACGAAGATACAATTAGCTCTGGTACAGGTAACGATACCGTACTAGCAGGAGATGGTAGCGACATCGTTGATACAGGTGCTGGCAACGATTATGTCGAAGCCGGAAGCGGTGATGATACCATCACTGCGGGAGAAGGTAACGACGTCATACTTGGCGATGCTGGTGATGATGTAATCTCTGGTGGTGCCGGCGAAGATGTGCTTATCGGGGGGACAGGTAATGATACTCTCGACGGCGGAACAGGCGTCTCCCAGCTCTACGGTGAGGATGGTAACGACACCCTTATCAGTGGTGATGAAGACGATATTCTTGGTGGTGGTTCTGGTGACGATACCATTACCGCCAATGCTGGTAACGATACAGTTTATGCCGGTGCTGGCGACGATAACATCAATACCGGAGCGGGTGATGATACCGTTTACGGTGAATCTGGTGCGAACCTAATCGACACGGGTACTGGCAACGATACGGTGTACGGCGGTATCAATGCCGATACAATCTCGACTGGTGAAGGTGACGACCAAGTATTTTCAGGCGACGGCGCCGATAACATTTCAACTGGTGCTGGTGTCGACCACATTGATGCAGGTGCAGGCAACGATACGATAGACGCTGGCGATGGTGATGATGCCGTATTCGCTGGTGCTGGTAATGACACTATCATTGGCGGTGCTGGTGCCGACTACCTCGCAGGTGGTGAGGGTAATGATTTAATTACTGATGATGGCACTGACACCGTACTCGGGGAAGGTGGTGACGATACGTTAATTGCTGCATCTGGCGGTAGCCATCAAATTTATGGTGGTGACGGCGATGACACCATCATTGGCAGTGATGCCGCCGATACACTTTATGGCGGTGGCGACAACGATACGATTACCGCAGGCGAAGGTAACAATATCCTGTACGCTGGTGACGGTAATGACACCATTACGGCAGGTGCTGGTGACGATATTGTCTACGGTGAAGCTGGTAACAATACGATTGACCTTGGCGACGGTACCAACACCCTTTATGGCGGCTCAGGCAAAGATACAGTAACCGCAGGCAGTGGCGACGATGCCCTATATGGTGCTGGCGGCAATGATAACCTTGATGGCGGCGCGGGGAACGATCTTCTAGAAGGTGGAGATGGTAACGACACCTTAGCAGGCTCAGAAGGTGATGATATCTTGGTGGGTGGTGACGGTAACGATACGATTACCGGAGGTGTCGGCAGTGATAAACTCTTTGCCGGATCGGGTGATGATACTCTTTCTGGTGGTGATGGTGACGATGAACTACACGGCACATCTGGCACCAATACCCTTGATGGAGGGGCCGGCGCAGATACGATTTATGGTGGTACTGACTCAGATACCGTCGATGGCGGCACTGGTGACGATAAAATCGAAACCTTCGCAGGCAGTGACAATATTCAGGGTAATGAAGGTAACGACACCATTGATGCTGGTGAAGGTGACAACATCATAGATGGTGGTGAGGGTGACGACATCATTGTTGCGGGAGACGGAAATAACACCGTTAACGAACTTAGTGGTGGCGATGACTCTATCACTCTTGGTGATGGTAACAACACCGTTCAGTCGGGTGATGGCAGCGATACCATTACTACAGGCGCAGGTCATGATGTTATAGACAGTGGTGACGACAGCGACACAATTAAAGCTGGAGACGGCCATAACCAAATCACATCAGGCCTAGGTAACGACAGCGTTACTGCTGGCAGTGGTAATGACTTAATCGACACTGGCGAAGGAAACGATAGTATTTCCGCGGGTGATGGTGACAACATCATTACAAGTGGTGAAGGTAACGACTCTATCACAGCAGGCGATGGCCAAGATTACATCGACGGCGGTGATGGTAATGACAATATCAATGCTGGTGACGGTAACAATACGGTAATTGGCGGTTTAGGCAATGATACTATTACGACCGGTGGCGGGGCTGATAACTTAGAAGGTGGAGAAGGCAACGACACCCTTAAAGCAGGTAGTGGTGACGATGTTGTTAAAGGCGGTGTTGGCGCTGACAAACTATACGGGCAATCAGGCAACGATAACCTCGAAGGTGGCGCTGATAATGACTCCTTGTATGGTGGCTCTGGTGATGACTTGCTTCTTGGTGAAGAAGGTAACGATCTCATCAAAGGTGAAAGCGGTAACGATACCCTCTATGGTGGTGAAGGCAGCGATACCCTGAAAGGCGGTGGTAATAACGACACCTTGTTTGGCGAAACGGGCGACGACAAACTTTACGGCGATGGTGGTAACGATACTCTGTTCGGCGCTGAAGGTAATGACCGTCTCGATGGTGGTTCTGGTAATGACACATTAAGCGGCGCCGACGGTGACGATACCCTCTACGGTGGCAATAATGACGATAACCTAGATGGTGGCATCGGTAATGATAGTCTTGATGGCGGATCAGGCAACGACCTTGTGTTTGGCCAGGAAGGTAATGATACCCTTACAGGTGGTGCTGGTGTTGACCAACTCTATGCAGGCAGTGGTAACGATATCTTAGTCTTTGATACTGAAGATATTGCTGCCACAGATGGTTCAACGGTTCATTTCAGTGGCGGTGAAGGGTTTGACCGACTTGAAATCGGCAATGATGCTGATGGTCAAATCATTGATATGACTGCCACCGCATTCCAAGAGCTTGAAGCCGTTGTGGTCAATGCCACAGATGCCGAGCTCAAAGTCGGACTGGATAAAATCCTTGCCAATAACACCGCCGAAGACAGTAATGGACAATTTGTTTGTACCGGTGCAGGTAAGCTTGATCTTGAAGGATTCGGTTGGCAGATGGCACAAGACGCGCCCGAAATGTCCACTGAACTGCGCGAGGCCTACGAAGCCAGCAGCATAGACACTGCTTCACTGCAGGGTTATACCTTTACGAACAATGATGGAAATGAAGTGACTGTTTGGAGTGATAATAATTCCGACGACATTAGCTTCAATGGTACTGACATCGTCTAACCTGAGCGAATACCGGATTTACCTAAAACAAAGCCCAGATAAAATCTGGGCTTTATTATGTCCTTTACGCAAAAACTAAAAATGACCTCGTTTACCCCATTAAAATACACCTACCCTTCAGTTTCGCATTTTAGTCGGTTAAGCACAGTTTTCTATTCTGAGCACTAATTAAACTATCATTTGAAATAACATAGAAATAAAAGTCATCTTCCATTTCATATTTTTGAATAAAAGTTCGAATATTATTCAATACACTTTTGGCTTCGTTATAGCGGTATAAGTAGTCTTTATCACACTCATTGACGACATCGAGATCTACGCGAAGCTGATTAAATTGTCCCATTAATTCATTTACGCGTTCTTCGTTTTGTGCTTCAAGTGCTGACATTGCATAGAGCTTATCAAATTCGGCACGCTTTTTTTCCCACTCATTCACATCCGAAATTTTTGAACTAATTTCTTCTTCTTGCTTCTGTATTTGCGTAAGTTGAGATTTCAGTAAATCCTCTGAATCAGCCAGTGCTTTTCTTTCTGCGGCCAATTCTTTATTTAAGTCACTCTGGTAATTCTTTTGTAATACATACACCTGATTAGACTTTTTCTTTAATGCTTGCTTGGTTCTTTTTAACTCATCTTCCAATAATGCAATTTCACTATTCTGATCAACCAAGTGCAAACTGCTAGCACTGACTTCTTGTTTTAGTGATGTGTAATCATCATCAAGTGCAATGAGCCTTTCATCTAACTCATCAATCACCAATTGTTGCTCTTGCATCTGCACTCTTTTTGATGCAATTGCGGCTTCATGTGCATAATTTTGCCAAAGCAGAAGTCCTGTTTGTACAACTACAACCACAGCGACTCCAGCACAAATTAATTGTGCCCTTTTTACAGGTAGTGTCATTACACCGTTAATAGATTCAACCGGGGCTACCGATTTTTGGTGTTGCCGACGCTGCTTTCTTTTTGCTGACATTGAATGCTCTCCTTGCTATTACTGCGCCGATTTCAGCCTGACTTTGCTACTGCATTTAGGACAGAAGTACGAGTTTTTATGAATAGATTGATGGCATTTAGGGCACTCAATGTGTTTTCTATCTTTACTTAAATACATCAACAAAGCCCCGATAGGCCCTAAAACATACCCCAATAACACACCAGCAACCAGACTCCCCTTTTGATAGCCCAATGCAACAGAAATACAAAAAAAGAAAAGGTAAAAGCAAAACCAAAATAAGATATTAAATTCCATTTTATATATTCCTTACTACGATTCCCTAAAAGCACGATAGGTTGAGTTAAACAAAGGTGCGGTAAAGTAATCCCACAAGGTCTGCTTTTCTAACAATATAAACACTTCTGTTGGCATACCTGGGTAGAGTTCAATATTCCCAAGTGCCGCAACCTCATCCGCACTGAGCCTAATCTTTACGAGATAGCCAGTAGGTTTATCTTGTGATGTCGTTTGAAGCCGATCTGCAGCGACATAAATCACCTCGCCATTAACAGGTGGTGTACGTTTCACATTATATGCACTTAAACGTACCTTTGCTTCTAGTCCATCGTGAACAACATCGATATCTTCAGGCTTAACTAAAGCCTCTACAATTAATTCATCGCTATCTGGCACAATTTCTAAAATGACATCGCCCGCATTAATTACGCCACCCACGCTGTGCACATTCAAACCAACAACCGTGCCGGTATGCTCACTACGTATCGTCACCCTAGCCCGTACATCTTGTGCTGCTTTGAGTGATTGATTAACATCGCGCCACTCTTTTTCAACAGCGGCCAGTTCACTTGCTAGCTGCTGCTCTTGCTCCACCCTCTCCGTTTTATGCTCTTGCTCTAACGCATTTAGCTGCCCATTCAATACTTCTGAATCAGCACTCAACTCCGCAGCCTGTGCTTCAATCCCTGCTTGGTGACGTTGTAGTTCCAACATCCGTGTTTTAGATACAAAACCTTTCTCTAATAATCCAGAGGTCATCGTTATTTCTTGGGTTACCAAATCCAACTGACGATTAATGGCCTTAAGCTGAAAGCGTGCCCCTCTTAGCTGCTCATTAAGCAGCATCTTACGTTGTTTAAACTGGCCATTCCGTAAGTCTTGCCTCAATACATATTGCTGAAACTGTAGCTGCTGAGTATTAATAATATTATTTACCTCCGCACTATCTACATTTTCATTTTCTATTGCTCTCAGTACTGACCAATCAACTTTTTTTGCCCCATTTAGCTCACTGTCCAATCGGTTATGCTGAGCTTGTAATGATGCAGTTCGTAATAGTAACCTGCGGTAATCTGATTCAGCTTTACTGTTTGCCAATTCAACTAGCACATCACCCGTTTTTACATGCTGCCCTTCTTCAACATAGATCCCCTTAACCCAACCACCTTGCAAGTGCTGAACTTTTTTACGCTGAGATTCTACAACTAACGTACCTTGTGCAATCGAGGCCGAGCTTAACTCTGCCGTTAACGCCCACACAAAAAAACCACCAACAGTGAAAACAATAAAGAAACACCCAAACACAATGATGTTACGAGTACTAAAGCGAGACTTATCCATGCTTAGCTCCTACAGGTGTTGATGTTTTGTGAGGCTTTTCTGCGCCTTTTATAGGAGCGTTAGTGTTTCCTAATGCATCCACTTCAGACATAGAGCCAAGGAATTTATCGCATGTGCCTGCTTTTTCAATCTTGCCCTCTTTTAAGACAACGACCCAATCCATTTGACGTAAAAAGCCAGGCCGGTGACTGATCATCACCACCGTAATTTTATTTTCTTTACAATATTGCAGCACAATCGCCAAAGCGACCTCGCCTTCTGGGTCTAAGTTAGAATTAGGCTCATCAAGCACTAATAGACTCGGGTTAGAAAATATAGCACGTGCCAACCCTATTCGTTGCTTCTGCCCACCAGAAAGCTGCACTCCACCTTCGCCCAAATAAGTATCGTAGCCCTGAGGTAAAGAAATGATTAGCTCATGAATACATGCCAACCTTGCCGCATGGATAATTTCTTCAGCAGGCGAACCAGAGAAACGACAAATATTTTCAGCCACCGTACCGGCTAACAAACCAACTTCTTGTGGTAAGTAACCAATGTATTTACCAAACTGTTCTTCTGGCCATAGATTTATTGCCGCACCGTCAATCTTAATAGCCCCCATGCTTGGCTTATGAATCCCCATAATTAATGAGGCTAAGGTTGACTTGCCTGATCCGCTGTTGCCCATAATGGCTAACGCATTTCCAGCCCCCAATTTAAAACTAATATTTTGCAATACGGGTTGGCTATGGCTATTAAAACGTAACCCAACATTATGTAGTAATAGCTCACCTCTTGGTTCTGGCAATTCCGTTTGAGGTTCTGACAGTTGACTATCATCGTAAACACGTAACCGCCGGTAGGCTTGATAAGCACTGAACCATGTTTTCCAGCCGCTTACAGCCTGTTCGAAGGGGGATAACACCCGTGCCATAATAATTGAGCTGGCGATAATTGCCCCCGCTCCCAATTCGTTCTGAAGAACAAGTACAACCCCAACAGTAAGAATACCGGCTTGCAGTAATGACCTAAAATATCGACTAATTGCTAGCAACTGCCCTGTTTTCGCATTCAGCTTCCACTGCAAATCTAATAAGCGAAAATTACGCTTATTCCACAAAGCACCGACGCTATCAGCCATTCCCATAGCACGAAGTGTTGGGGCGTTACGTAGGAAATCATTAAGCTCCATACTTGTTTTCATACCAAGTTTTTGAGCTTCTTCTGTCGGCTTACGTACGGTCAACATCATAAAACATGCAAGCACACAAAAAATCATGCTTCCTATCAACGCCACAATGCCAATATAAGGGTGCAAAATGAATAAAATCGCGAGGAAAAGCGGCACCCATGGAATGTCAAAAATAGCGGATGTCGATGGTGAAACTAAAAACTGACGTAATTCAGTTAAATCTTGGAGCCCTTGCTTTTCTATCCGGTTCAATTTCGACGAGCGTCGTATGCTGTCAGCCAACAAATGGGAACTTAACGAAACGTCCAACTTTAGCCCAGAGCGCTGTAGCAGTAATGTCCTCACATGTTCAATAACAGCCTGAGCAGTCAATAAACCAGCCGCAACAACAAATAATGCAATCAATGTATCTAAACTAGAGCTGCCCAATACACGATCAAACAGCTGCAAACTATAGATAGGCAAAGTCAATACCAGTAAATTGACTGCCAAGCTGAAGACGGCAACAAATGCCAAATCCCTTTTACATGCCTGCATCGCATGGCTTAATGTTTCCTTCAGCAACGTCGCCTCCAATAAGCTACAAGTGGTATATTGAATTATAGGCCAAGATGCTGGGAAAACAGACATTTCAATCATTTATTTAATTAAATTCATTGAGTTATAAAGTTATGAGTCAGTTCACGGTTTTAGCTCTATATAAGATGAAATTAGTCACATTATTGAAGGTAACGATAATAACGATTATGCTTACATTTGTATAAGCGCATATAATTCATTGAATTATTTATAGTGTCTTCCTATTCTCAAGGAGAAATAATGGCAAAAGGATTTCGCCATTCTCTAATCGTTCAGTGTTTATTGTTTTTAGTACTCACTTTGCCATCAAGCATTCAGCAGGTCTGGGCCAGCTCAGATGAAAACATAAACACAGAAGCGGCGCCTATAACTAAGGCTAACGAAGATACCTCTCCAAGCTTCTACGGGAGCCGTGCTGTCACGCAAAATACTAATCAATCTGAGACCGTAAAAATTGAATTTCAGCGTCGCTCCATTGCCCCCCCCATCATAGATGGTATTGCAATAATGGATGAAACTATCCCATTAACGAAGTCGATACCTAACTCAAGTTTGATAGAAGAGTTAGAGGTTAATGACAATCAAAGCCCACCATTAAACACGCTTCTACCTATTCCACTATCGAGAAAAGAGCTATTACTCGCCAATAAGGCCAAGTACTACATAGAACGAAACTGGAATAAAGAAACCGGACTCATTGATTCGGTCCAAGGTTACCACCACAGTACTATGTGGGATGTAGCAAGTGGAATTGCAGCTATTCTTTCGCTCGAAGGGATTGGCTTAATGACAAGCGATGAAGCATCACAAAAAATTAGCCGTACACTCACGACACTTGAAACACTCCCTCTCTATGACGATCGGTTGCCTAACCGTGAATACAGCACCATAGATGGCAAACCATCGGGCCGATATAGTAACTCTTCGTCGAACGGTAATGGCTGGTCAGCTCTCGACGTTGGCAGGCTGCTTATTTGGCTTGAAATAACAACCAAACATAAGCCACAGTTTACCAAACAAATAGCTGCGATTAAGACAAACTGGCAGCTATCAGAGGCCATCTTCAATAAAACGCTATATGGTGAATTAAAGACATCAAAAAAAAAGGTGTTTAGACAGGAGGGCCGTTTAGGTTATTTGCAATATGCAGCGCAAGGTTTTAGGTTTGCTGGCTTCGATGTTGATAGCGCCTATAAGATCCGAAATATTTCACCTGAAATTATCGATGATGAACTATTTTTTATTGATCAGCGTAACTTACCTTATTTCACCACTGACCCTTATGTATTAAATGCCATCGAGATGGGGCAAGAAAATGCATGGTGGGATCAGCTTGATACCTTATTCACCCTACAAAAGAATAAGTCTGAAAAAGAGAACCAATTATGGGTATTTGCGGAAGATGCGATGAATAAAGCCCCATGGTTTTCTTACAATAATATTTTTATTTATGGCCGTAGTTGGGTTAGCACATCACCTGGTGGTAAACCTGTTGAAAACCCACAAGTTTTCAGTAACAAAGTGGCTCAAGGGCTGAGCGTTTTATATCCAGAAGACCC
This sequence comes from Photobacterium makurazakiensis, assembly GCF_050336715.1. Lineage (NCBI taxonomy): Bacteria > Pseudomonadati > Pseudomonadota > Gammaproteobacteria > Vibrionales > Vibrionaceae > Photobacterium > Photobacterium makurazakiensis. The sequence goes on along the minus strand of NZ_JAKJSJ010000056.1, from coordinate 31,213 downwards.
GTTTAGTCAAACGCTACATAATCAAGTAGTCAATAATAGCCGTTCATATCGCTCAGTTCCGACTGGGCTTTATGAAAATAGTGCCACTAATACGGCATTTAATATCAATACAAATTCCCTGATCCTTGCTTCGCTGTGGTTCAAACACCGAAATTACATCCCGCTAATTATGGTTCAATAATATTGAATTCACCGGTTTATATTAAGCTAAATGTCATTAACTACTATTTTAAAACTAATAATTTTGCATATTGAAAATATTTACTAGTCATCATTGCAAAGTGTTTCTCAATATCAAAAAAACATCTTACTATTGAGACATATTTCATCGTGACGCTCGATTTTTTGCTGCTAGGTTTATTATTACCTAAGCAGTATAAATGGAACCATCATGTTAAAGCAGCTACTCACCCCGCCCTATTTACCTTTAGTCGCCTTCTTATATTCAGGAGTGGCTATGTCAGCAGACAGTTTCGATGATTCGTTAACTGAATTTAACCATACAATCTGGTGGAAATCCGAAGGCTGGAGCAATGGCTTTCCGTTTTATAATCGTTGGGAAGGAGAATCGGTTATAAACAATGCTGAAGGCATGGCGATTACTCTTGATTACTCTCCTGTCACCGATAGTAACTTCGAATTTCGGTCTGGCGAACTTAGAAGCCATGGCTATTACGGCTATGGCTGCTTTGAAGCAGAGATAAAACCAGCTGCCGTCTCGGGCGTCATTACTTCATTTTTCTTGTTTGCTGGTCCGTATGACAAACCAGAGAATGGCAATGGTATGCACAACGAAATTGACATTGAGTTTCTTGGCAATAACACCAATCTACTGCAGGTTAACTATTGGACCAATGACGACCGATACGAAAGAAGCAATGAGCACCTTATTTACTTAAATTTTGATGCATCAGAAGACTTCCATCGTTACGGTATAAAATGGACCAAGAATGCCATTAAGTGGTATATCGATGGTGAGCTGGTTTATAAAGTGAAAAATAAGAATGCCGTTACACCTATTCCGTCAAAAAAAGACAGTGAGCTTCGAATAATGGCCAATGTCTGGGCGACAGATAACCGTATATCAAACTGGGCTGGTGAATTTGATATAAATAGCAGAACGGCACACACGGCTTATTATCGTAACATCCGGTTTGAGTCAGGCCGAAAATGCACGTTTGAATAACCAAAAGCGGTGTCTAGTACAGTTTAACCCGTACGACTTTCATCACTTCAATCTCAAAGCCTGCAACAGTTTCTACCGCGGGGTAATAGGTTAAATTAACCTTTGCCCCTTTCAAACTCTTGTACTTTTTCTGACGTTTGAATTTAAATGGCACATCGATACCTTCTAGCATCAGTGTATGCAAGATCCAATCAGCATCTTCACGCTGCGTATGAGATACCACCTTAACCCCTTCGGAGTGCACTAAATCACGGTGATTATTCAATAGTTTATCGACATCGGACTTCATAACAGGCTTCTACTCACGAAAAATGTCAAAGTTGAGACAGAAAATCGCATCATAACTTACTATTATAAATTTGTCCTTAGGTCTTATACGCAGTTTAAGTGCCAACGTGGTATCACAATGGTACAGGGATAACCGTAACATTATCCCATAAAAAAACAGAGTGCTTAGCACTCTGTTTTTCTTTTGAATCGGATTAACCAATGATTCTCAAATCACTCATCCATCATTCTAAAATGATAAAAACACACCAGCAATGGTTGCACTCATCAAGTTTGCGAGCGTTGCTGCGAAAATAGCCTTAAAGCCTAAACGTGCGATATCAGGTCGGCGACTAGGTACAACACCACCCAGACCGCCCATCAGCATTGCAATCGATGTTAAGTTTGCAAATCCACATAATGCAAAAGTAACAATCGCTTGTGAATGCGTACTTAATTGGTCTTTCACTACCATTAAATCAGCAAATGCAACAAACTCGTTCACGGCAATCTTTTTACCAATCAGGCTAGCAGCAATCGTTGCTTCAGACCACGGAACACCAATTAGCCATGCAACAGGCGCAAATAGATAACCGAAAATAAGTTCGAGGCTCAGGTTATCAATACCAGTCCAGCTACCAATATGGCCAAGACCACCATTAATCATGGCAATCAAACTAATAATGGCTAACAAACTTGCCCCAACCGCCATCACAATTTGTAAACCACCCAACGCACCGCGTGTCGCTGCATCAATGATGTTCACGGGTTCATCTTCTTCATCATTAGAAGTGCTTTCTTGATCATCAATGATTTCTGTTTGTGGCACCAAGATCTTCGCCATCATTAGGCCTGCAGGTGCAGACATGAAGCTAGCCGCGATTAAATAGCTAATATCAACGCCTAAACCGGCATAACCAACAAGCGTGCCACCAGCAACCGACGCCAAACCACCAACCATAACAGCAAAGAGTTCTGAACGAGTCATCTTTGCCAAATATGGACGAACAACTAACGGGGCTTCAACAGAGCCAACAAAGATATTAGCCGTTGCCGACATCGACTCAGTACGAGTTGTACCTAAGAAACGTTGTAATAAGCCACCAATAGTGCGGATGATAAAGCCCATTACACCAAGATAATAAAGAACAGAGATCAACGCAGAAAAGAAAACAATGGTAGGCAGTACATTAACTGCAAAAATGAAGCCGAGCTTAAACTGAGCCAATTCTCCGAATAGAAATTCTGTACCCACACGGCCATAGTCAATGATGCCAGAAACTGCTGATGACACATTATTCAAAATCTCTCGGCCTACTGGGACATACAAAATGAAACCAGCAAAAACTAGCTGGATAACAAATGCACCACCAACGGTACGCCAATTGATCTCTTTACGGCTTTCAGAGAAAAGAACTGCTACAGCAAAAAGCGTGATAACGCCTAATGCGCTGACCAGATAGCTCATGGCCAAACTCCACAATGTTGTTAGTAAACGATTGCGGAGGGATTCTATTCATAATAAAAAGTGTGACAAGGATCATCTTGTTACACACATTTACAATTTAGAAACATGAAGACACGAAGTAGTATGTTTTCCGTGCGATATCCATGAGTTTAAGCTTATTGGTGCAAATACGGGATACTGTTGTCACCACCAATGACAATCACTGCTCTTTTATGACCGCCGGTAGCGTAATATCACCATGACTAATCTTCCAAAATCTTGTCCCAATAAACAGGCTCACCGATCTGACAGCGTACAAACTCGATAAAACGATGTACTTTTTTGGGAAGAAACTTATAACGTGGGTATATCGCGTACAAAGGCATATATTGATTTAAGGCCCAATCAGGCATTAAACGTACCAACTTGCCCTGCTGAAACTCTTTCTCTAATAGATATGTGGCTAAATACCCCACGCCATGCCCTGCGAGAGTTGCATCGAGAATCGCATCGGCTGAATCTACTCGATAATTTCCTGTAACCTTTATATCTATGCTCTCTTCACCCTGCTGAAAGCTCCACGTGTTATCTTTACGCTCTCTACTGTGATAAATAATACAGTTATGATCAATAAGATCCTTGGGCTGATATGGCACACCATGCTTGGCAAGATAATCAGGGCTGGCCGCAAGCACGAAGTGGCAATCAGCTAAATGCCGCGCCACAAAGCCCTCAGGCGGAGTCGATGTCATCCCAATCCACAGGTCTAGCTGTTCTGCAATTAAATCTACCTTATGATCAAACAAGCTCATTTCAACATCAAGCTGCGGGTATTTAAGGTGAAAGTCAGCGATATATGGTGATATGTGGTGACGAGCAAATGACTGAGCGCTCCCAACCCGTAAGATACCCTGCATGCTATCGTTCGATTGTACTAGCTCGCTTTCAGCTTCATTCACTTCATCGACAATGTTTGCACAGTGTATGGCAAACCGCTGACCTGCTTCTGTTAACGCGAAAGAACGTGTCGTGCGTTGAACCAGCTGTACGCCCAACCTTTCTTCAAGTTGCTGAATTTGCTTACTCACCTGTGTTCTTGATATATCAAGTAGTTGAGCAGCTTTAGTAAAGCTACGTTGATTTGTAAGGGCATTAAAAACGATCATCTGCTGGGCTTTCTTTATCATTATTTTGCCTATCTTGATATTCAGACCACGGTAACGTGCATGTCTCTATTTTATCAAACAACATTATAAAAAATAAAAAAGGGGCTGAAAGCCCCTTTAATAAGGTTAACAGTTTTAGGGTTAAATCTTAAAGAAAGACAGCTGTTGTTTTTGCTGCTCAGCTAATTGAGACAACTCATTACTTGCTATTGCGCTTTGACTAATGCCTGCCACATTCTGATTTACAATCTCAGACATGTTCGTCACATTACGGTTGATATCTTGAGTCACTTGCGATTGTTGCTCAGCAGCGGTTGCCACTTGCGTATTCATATCACTGATCTGTACAACAGATTCAGTAATACCAACCAACACGTCATTTGCCTGACTCGTTAGTACTTGGTTTTGATCAAGCATTTCAAGGCTAGCCTGCATACTGTCGTTGGCATTATTTGACTGTGCTTGGAGCTCTTCAATGATTGTTTGGATTTCTTGAGTCGAATCTTGAGTTCGCGCAGCCAGCATACGTACTTCATCGGCAACAACTGCAAAACCACGGCCAGACTCACCAGCACGTGCCGCTTCAATGGCTGCGTTCAATGCTAATAAGTTTGTTTGCTCCGAAATCCCACGGATCACTTCGATCACTTTACTGATCTGCTCTGATTGATCTTTTAGTCGAGTGACTACACCTGCCGCTTCAGACAAGGTTTGCGACATTTGCTGGCTTGCTGTATTACTTTCTTCGAAAACACTCAGCCCTTGGCGCGCAAGTTCATCGGTTTGCTTCGCAGTAGCATCTGCTGTTGTTGCATTATCGCTCACATTATCTGCCGTGCTTGAAAGCTCATTCACCGCAGACGCTACTTGATCAATTTCGTTTTGCTCTGATTGCGCATTAACTTCAGATTGTGTCATTACTGCGGCTAATTCTGTGGCAGCGGCCGCAACGTCTTCACTAATACGGATTAAAGACTCCACCGTCGTATTTAGTTGTGTAACGGTTGTATTCACATCACCGCTCAATTGAGCAATTTCATTCGTACCATCTTGCTCTGCACGTACAGTCAAGTTACCTGCCGCCACTTCACGCATAACTGATTGTAGCTTCAATACTGGGTTTACAATTAAGCCAGACAACCACCATGCACATAGCAAAGCGATGAATAATACAGAAACTATTGTAATGAAAATCGAGGTCATCAAGCTTTCATGTTCAGCGTTCGATTTATTTTGCTCAAGTTGAGTCAATCGATTAACTTCATTTGATAATGCTTCAATACTGTTCACCATGATGTTGCCTTTCTCACGGTACTGAATTGTATAGTTGCCGTAAGCGTTATCATCCAACAAGCCTTGGTGACGCTTATTCAACACAGGGATCATCGTATTAATGCTAAAACTAACGTACTCATTAAGGGCAGACGTTGCCTGCTGCACCTCATTTTCTAACCCCTTCACTTTGCCTAATTCTCTGAGGTTATTTCTATTTAAAGACATACCACGCTTCAGTTCAGAGTCTAAACGGCTTAGCTGCTCTGAATCATATAAGCTATAAACAGCACTAATACGCATTTTATAGGTATTATCAATTAGGCTCGCAATTTCATTTTTGCTAACGAGTGCTGTTGATGTGGTTAAATTCATTTGTTGCTGTTCTTGCTCTAACCGGTTACCTGAAATAACAACGGTAATGGCAAGGGCCAAAACCAGAAGAATGACAGGAATTATGACTTGAGAACGAATAGATAAATTTTTTAACGAAAGCTGCATACAAACTCCGGGGGCGTAATTTACATCGCTTCCATGCGAAAGATAACTTATAAGTAACTGTAATTCGCTCGCAAATATAGACCTAGATCACACTAATGTCTAACAATGTCTCAATGAAATTCAATTAGATAGAAGCAACATCAAGACTTACTGCCTACTTTTGAAGCTATTGTTTTGGCCAAATACTGATAAATATCTAACATCCTGTCGGGTTTAATGTTTTTTTTGCCCTAACTGACTACTTATTAAACATTTATGACGAGCGTCATACAGTGTTCAAAGTTCTGAAACATTACTGTCATATAAGTTCCCTAATCTTGGCATCGTTCATTCAAACCTATTGGCAATAACGCCAAGCTTTTTAAGGATTAGGAAAATGAAAACAAAGGTTATTGGTGCGCTAGCCCTAGCAGGCTCAATGGTTTTTAACCCTGCTGTAGCAAACGAAACTGTTTCTGTTGTTGGCTCGAACTCCGTCACCCCAATCATGGAAGTATTAGGTGAAACCTACGCTCAAACACGTGATGTAACTGTTGAAGTTCAAGGCCCTGGCTCATCAGCTGGTGTTCGTGCAGCTCACGATGGCTCTTCTGACCTAGGCATGAGTTCTCGTGACCTTAAAGCAGCTGAAAAAGCAGATAACATTAAAGAAGTAGTTATTGCACGTGACGGTATTGCAGTTGTTGTTCATAACAACAACCCAGTAAAAGATCTATCTAAAGAAGAAGTTTCAAAAATCTACAAAGGCGAAATCACTAACTGGAAAGACGTTGGTGGCGAAGATAAGCCAATCGTAGTTGCTACTCGTGATACAGCTTCAGGTACTCGTGGTGCTTTCGAAGACATCATGGACCTAAAAATGAAAGTTAATGGCATGACTGTTTCAGCTATCTACCAGCGTGCACAAGTTGCAAGCGGTAACGGTCAGCTAAAAACAATTGTAGCTAACAACCCATTTGCAATTGGCTACATCTCTCTAGGTTCTGTAGATGGTTCTGTTAAGCCACTATCTATCGATAACCACGAGCCATCTGTAGAAGCTATCAAAGCGGGTGAATACGGTGTACAGCGTCCATTCCTTGTTCTTTACAAAGAAGGTCGCCCATCACAAGCTGCTCTAGACTTCCTTACTTGGGTTAAGAGTGCTGAAGGCCAGAAGCTAGTTGCTGAGAAAGGCTACATCTCTGTTAAGTAATAACTAATACCTTTACCGGTCATCTCATTTGATGGTGACCGGTTTTTATTGATTCCTCGGTATTTGGCTAAACCTTGTTTAACCGATATCTGGAGTAGAAAGTATGACCATCGCAAATAACATAGCAAACTCAACTAAAAGATCATCGCTCAAAGCCAAAGAAAAAATCGATTGGCGTGAACTGTTCTTTAAGTATTTATTTTTATCGAGTGCAGCCATTGGCATTTTGTCACTCATTTTAATTGGTTATTTCATCTTCCGTGAAGGCTACGATGCTTTTGCTCAAGCTGGCGTAACAAATATCGTATTTGGTTCAGACTGGCTTCCACCAGCACTTTACGGTATTGCACCAATGATTGTGGCTTCGGTTGTTTCAACCGCTGGTGCTGTTGTAATTGGTGTCCCGATTGGTGTTTTAACCGCTATCTTCATTGCAGAAGTTGCACCGAAACGCCTAGCAAATATTATTCGTCCGATGATTGAACTTCTAGCTGGTATCCCATCTGTTGTTTATGGTTTCTTTGGCTTGGTTATCATCGTACCACTTATTCAAGATGTTTTTTCTGTACCTGCAGGTAACACTGTTCTAGCAGGTATCATCGTTCTGGCTGTGATGATTCTTCCAACAGTTATTACCGTGTCAGAAACATCTATTCGTGCTGTACCTCATAGCTATAAGGAAGGTTCTTATGCGCTAGGTGCTTCACAAATGTTCACCATTTTTAAGCTACTTGTACCCGCAGCCCGCTCTGGCATCATGACTGGTGTCATCTTAGGTGTCGCTCGTGCATTAGGTGAGACAATGGCAATCATCATGGTAATGGGTAATTCTCCGGCAATGCCTGAAGGCTTACTGGACTCAGCCCGAACCCTGACAGCAAACATCGCAATTGAGATGTCTTACGCTACAGGGTTACACGCAAGTGCACTATACGCTACCGGTATTGTTCTACTTGTCTTCATCATGATGCTTAATGCTGCGCTTCTTTACTTAAACCGTGAGCGTGCGAGGTAATTATTATGGCTTTACAAGGTACGAATACACAAAAGCAGCAGATGAAAGATAAAATTTCATTAGTGCTAATCTGGTCGGCTGCCGCGGTTACTGTTGGCTTCTTACTGTGGGTTGTTTGGTACATTCTAAGCAACGGCTTATCTCACGTAGACTGGACATTTATTACAAGTGACTACACCACTATCGGACAAGAGTCTGGTATCTGGCCAATGATTGTTACTACCCTCTATATGGTTGCCGCTTCTGTTGGTGTAGCTGCACCATTAGGTATCATGACTGCGATTTACCTTACTGAGTATGCAGCAGTGGGTAGCCGTTTAGTTAAAGTTGTTCGCTTCTGTACAGAATCACTTGCTGGTATTCCGTCGATTATTTACGGTTTATTCGGTATGACATTCTTTGTTGTGGTAATGGGCTTTGGTTACTCTATCCTGTCGGGTGCACTGACACTGAGTATTCTGATTCTTCCGGTTATTATCCGTACGACAGAAGAAGCATTAATGGCCGTTCCTCAGACTTACCGTGAAGGTTCATATGGTCTGGGTGCGTCAAAAATTTACACAATCTGGAGACTTATTCTGCCAAGCGCAATGCCTGGTATCGTAACCTCCATCATCCTCAGCGTTGGTCGTGTTATTGGTGAATCTGCACCGGTATTCATGACTGCAGGTATGGTTGCCCGTATTCCAGAGAGCATGCTTGACTCTGGCCGTACGTTAACCGTTCACCTGTACAAGCTAACACAAGAGCTTTACACCATTCATGAATGGAATCAGGCATATGCAACTGCCACTGTTCTGATTGTGATTGTTCTTTGTATTAACTTGTTAACCAAAATCATTGCTAGCCGATTCAATACTGCGACTTACTAATTCTGAGGAAGAAAACCATGAACAAATTTAATATTGATAACCTAAACCTATACTACGGCGAAAACCAAGCACTTAAGCAAATTTGCTTACCGATCCCTAACCGTCAGGTAACGGCACTAATCGGGCCTTCTGGTTGTGGTAAATCAACACTACTACGCTGCTTGAACCGCATGAACGACCTTATTGAAGGCGTTAAGATTGACGGTAACCTAACGATGGATGATGAGGATGTTTATGGCAACATCGACGTTGCTCAGCTTCGCATCAAAGTAGGTATGGTATTCCAAAAAGCAAACCCGTTCCCAATGAGCATCTACGAGAACATTGCTTACGGTTTGCGCGCTCAAGGTGTTAAAGACAAAAAAGTACTTGATGAAGTGGTAGAGAAATCACTTCGTGGTGCAGCGCTTTGGGACGAAGTTAAAGACCGTCTAAAATCACATGCCTTTGGTCTATCTGGTGGTCAGCAACAGCGTCTATGTATTGCACGTACTATCGCAATGCAGCCAGAAGTTATCCTAATGGATGAACCAACCTCGGCACTTGACCCAATTGCGACCAAGAAGATCGAAGACTTGATGGAGTCTTTAAAGAAAGACTTTACGATTGTTATCGTTACTCACTCAATGCAGCAAGCTCGCCGCATATCAGACCGTACCGCCTTCTTCTTAATGGGTGAATTGGTTGAGCACGATGACACTCACGCTCTATTTACAAACCCTCGCGATGACCGCACCCGTGGTTACGTGAACGGTGACTTTGGCTAATAAGACCTACTCTTCAGCGAAAGTCGTATTGAACTGAATAATAATAGCGATGGTACTATTGCCCCCTTCTTGTAAGGGGGCTTTTTTTGTTTAAATTTCAGTCAATTACAGATTTTAAATATCTTTATAATTCATGAAATGGCGACAAAGTGGCGACAGATATTTTTAAACCAATCACTCCCCATCCACTAAGTTCGTGCAAAAACCTCTCCTGCATATTTCAGTTATAAAAGAGGGATTCGTTTTTTAGTTACTTATTCTTCAGTGACTTAAAACATATTCCCAAGTAAACGATCATATCGCGATCAACCAACCCACCACGAAAACACACATCATTCCTTTCAATACAAAAGCTTATTCAAAGCACCCACCTATTCACAGAGATCATTGGAATGAAATCCACTGAAATTTTGATCGTTTTTGATGTTTTCCCAAGTCTTCCATACTGCATTTTGTAATTTTCCTAATATCACCCTCCCCCCCTTTATTCAAGCGGTTTGAGCATGCAATGCATTCCTAATACAGTCCTCAGAACTACGTAAAAGCAAAACTAAAAATCTTTTTGATCGAAAAGCGCGCGGGAGAGGAGGAAGAGTGCGGATTCCGTGGGAAAGTTGTCTCCGTGCGAGTTTTCCGTATGAATAAAATGCTCAGAACATAGCTATCACACTATCTTGGCGATCTTTCGTGAGGCGAATTTTTGCCACCACTTAAAAACCGGTCTATCTCATTGTTCTCACTCGTATGCAACAGAATGCAAATTTGCAAAGAAAAAATCTATATCTCGCACGTGGTGCTAAATCACTCGTATATCCATTTATTGATTTGTACTAAAGTTCAATGTGTTGATTTAATAAAACTGAATATATTGTTAGATTGAACTGCTAGTGCTTAGTAATATCAAAAGGGATTTGAATGTATGGATGCTATACTTTTCTACATAATTTGGGCCGTATTCTTGTTAGCAATCTTCTTTGCCGTACGACTAGTTTACAAAGCTATGAAAACTTTACTTTTTAAGTTTAAAAATAGAGAAGAAATTGCAAAATCTAGAGAGGTATCTATTCAGTATGTTAATGCCAAAGTTCTAGAAGTAAAAAAATGGCACGAAAGGAAGTCTGTTCTTCATTTAGAGTTATGGATCAGTATTGAAGGCATAGAGCATAAAATTCACTTTACTGATAAAGACTTACTAGTTAGAAGAGGACAAGATTTAAAGCTTTGTATTTGTAATGATGAAATCATTGGAATCTATAACAAAGCCACAAATACGATAGAGGGAGTTTCAAGCGAGAGCTTAGCCTTTTTCATATATCCTCCTAGAGTTTATCAGATATTTCTTGTTGCTTTTGCTTCTTTCATCGTTTATATGTTTATTTCATATAATATAGAAGGTCTATTATTGACTCTTGTGTTTTCATCACCTTTAATTTTTCTATTACCGAAGTTTAAGGTTGCGTTGATTAAGAATCGAATGGAAAAGCTTTGGAATAAAATGAACTTTAACTAACAAAGAATAATATGAAATAATTTAATCAGTTTTTTGGAAAAGAGATGACTGAGAAAGTCATACTCATACAATCGAATGCTGCCCTTCAGAGCTCCCACCTTTCACATCAGCCTTGGCGTTTTGAGTTATTTCATCCACCACGGCATTGGCAATCGCTTCAGCCATATTTCCGGCTTGTGCAAACTCCCCTTCGGTGACAAACCCTTTGGTCTGCAGTTCTGAGATGATTCGTTGTTTCAGTGATGATTTACTTAGTGCCATACTATTTCCCAGCAAATACGGTGGTTGAAACATCTACATGTGGCTTGCCTGTGAACGGGCAAATACTTGCGCCGGTACAAACCCCTTTTCCACCATTCATCTTAATCGTGTCAGCGTTTTCGATGATATGTTTGGCGGTAGTGGCTTTATTACCACTGACCTTTTCAGTGTGGTTACCTTCAATTTCAGCCAAGCGGTTTTCTAACACGTTTATTTTCTGGTTAAGACATTCCAACTTATCGTCTTTGTCTGTCTTTCGCTCGAAGTTACCGTCTTGGTCTACCAACTGATAAACACCCTGCCGTTGCTGGTATCGGCTTTCACCTTCTTTGATACCTGGTAACTTGAACCCCAAAGGTAGAACGCATCGAATAAACGGCTTATCCGGTTGACCAAACATAAAGCCAATTTCGACAATGCTACCAACGGCAGGTGGTTCTAGTCGACCGGCATACTCTCCAAGACCAGGGACTGGTAACGGCACAGCTTGAAGTGGTGGCTTGCTTTCAGACTCCATACCCTTTTCATCAAGCAACTTAACATCAACCGCGTAATGCGGATAAAAGCGATCAGATAAATCACCCTCATTGGGTAATTCAGGCAACGCTACGACTTTACCCCACCGAGGTAAGTGCCATTGCCCCGTCATTTCAGGAAATAGGCGGAAAATAATGCGCTTTATGACATTTACATCCATGTCAGTTTTGCCTCCGTTCCTTCAAACTCGACACCAGCCAAACGAAGCCCGTTAACGACAACACCTGGTTTTAGTTTTGGAATAGCCGGTATCTTTACCGACTTGTTGGCCGTGTGGTTGGTCATTAGATCATTTGGAATAGTAACCGGCTTATTCGCCCAGAATGAGTCTTTCCAGCTCCCCACGTAAACCTGTCCGTTACCTTGCTGTTGCCAGAACAAATCATCAATGCTGAACGCTTGGCCCAATTCATCCATCACTCGATAACCATTGCCATCGCTGTAGAAACAAGGAATGGCGGTTTTGCCGTACGCTTTTTCAGGTACCACAAACTGCAGGCCTGTTTTGTTGGTGACATCGCTGAGCAGCTGCATCAAGGTGGGGTGCCGCAGGGTAACATTGAGTGATTTGAACAGTACCGCGGCCAGTTCACGGCAAAACAGCGATGACCAGCCATTTTCAACCGGCGTAACGCGTTCAACATAACCAAGGAATATACGGTCAATATCGTTACCCCACCCTATATCAACGGCAACCAGTGTATTGGGGGCTGGATTACCTTCGACTACAAGCGAGCACCGCCCTGGGGTATTTTGGCTGAAAACAACGTGATGGCTTTTTACTTTGGTTTTCTTACTGCCAAGATACACTCGGCAAAGGAACTTACTGTTTATTGTCATAGAGTCACGCTAAGGCGTTATCGATAGATTTGAGCACCTTCATCACACCAGTTAATTCAACTTCTGTACCTGGCGGTACATCGTCACTTTGTCCGGCTTCAACTGGCGTATTCACCCCCTGAACTTTTTGCTGCGCGGCGGGTTTATCCGGTTGGCGCTGCTCCACGCGTTCGGGAACAGACAGGTGCTCGATTAATTCAAACGACACATTCCATTGCCGCAATGTGTCTTGCTCATCAGAACGGATTGCTCCTTGAAATTTCACCTGGCGAATTTTCAAGGCTTCAGCGGTGCGATTACTGATACGGTAAATGTGGCGAGAGCCTTCATTTAATGCCTCTGCCATGCTGAACAGGTTGGTTAAGAGTGACGCATCAATAAAGGGGATGACGCCCCTCACGGTCAGTATTTTACCTTTGCTCCCCGTTTCCGCTTGGTCAGTCGCCGAGGTTTGACCGGACATGTCCTGTCCGGCCAATTGCTGGCGAACGCTAATGCGCAGTTGCTTAAGTGGGAGCTGGGTGCCGTCGAGGGTAAGCATTAACTTACCACCTCTCGATCTATGACACTCCGCCATCGCGCCCCATCAGAAAATGCAGGTACGGAGCCGCCAGTCGCATTGGTAACCATAACTAGCCCATATCCGTATCCAGCTGCACTTGGTAGTGTTTCCTTTGAATAAGGAGGCAAAATCAACGGCTTTCTACATGCTAATATTTCTGCATTAACACGATTACCAAGTTCCCACCCCAGTCCAACATCTGTAATTGCCCCATCAATGGCGAGATATACTTCTTCTGGTGAGAGTATTGTCGTCGCTTTACACGATGTTGTTGCCTGCACACGTCGGTTAGAATTGGCAAATTGTCTGCCATATCCAACATTAATAATCGCAGTCCCTGATGTGCCTGATGATAATGATATCGCGGCTTCTGCGACATCCAACTCGCCCTCAATGATTCCTCCGACCAAAGTTGTGCCTCGACACCCATTTAAGATAACCCCGTAAGTTGTTACCCTTTCAATCCATGATATGTTGAACGTGTTACTGGTCGCATTGTCCAATCTAACACCGTATTTACCGACGTTACATCGTTGAACATCTATAGTATTAGCGTTAAACAACTCGCCCAAAGATAGCAATCCTATTTCTGAACCCGTGCAACTAATCGTTATTTTGTTGTAATAGCAGGCAATCGTACTGTTACGGTGATACTGCATATCTAAGCCAGTAACTGTAAAATCAAACTTTGACTGGTAAAATCCAGACAAATCGGCACCACGCCCAGCGTTTACTGGTGACGTGTTAAATATCTCGCCGCCAATAAATTCAGCTTCATTTGTTATTTTTGAAGGGTCAGCAGCTTGGACTAATGTTGCGGGGACGTGCGTAACTTGGTAGTAAATACGTGTTCCTGGTGTGTATAGCTTTGACCGCGCATTAAGTTTTATTGCGCCATGCTTGTCAAACCTCAGCGTACATCCTTCAGCTTTAACCGTGACCCCTGCCGGGATTGTCAAATAGTCAAACGCAACATCAAAACCTTGCGGGATAATAACATTTGATTTTGGGGCGTGAGACGTGTACTTCATCGCAGCTGCAATTACATTGTCTTGTGTAAAAGAGTTGTCATTGACAAGACCAAAAAACCGCACATCTTCCGTTGCAAAGTTTGGTTTTCCTAGCCAAACATCTACACCACCAATCGTTGCATCATATGGATACACATCTGTATTAAGGTGAGTAATTTCACCATCAACACCGCCCAATGAACCGTCTGCTTTTACAATTTTTAAAACGCCACTACTTACAACTAGATGGGTCGTAGACGGTCTAACAGTCATACCAAGAGTGGCAAGTCCATCTACAGGACTAACAACGCCACCAAGCAACAAGCCGTTATTATTAGCAGTGGATTCCGCATCGACATTGATAAACTTATCATCTGGTAATGCGCTTTTAATAATAGGGTTCTCTTTTGATGCCAGTGGCGCTCTATATACAGCCCCTCTCCCATCCTCATCAATATAAAAAAATCGTTTATTAGGATTTGTAACCACCATGCCCGGTGACCATGGTAAATAGTCAAATAACCCTTTCACTCGCAAATCACTCACAGAACCATCAGCAAACACCTGGGCAATCTTGCAAACAAAGTGCTTCACTCCGTTTACATCGGTGTAATCGTCTTTCTCTTCTGCAGTAACTACGAAATCAAACAGGGTGACTTGTTCACCTGTTGGCGTTCCTTCACGGTGTGCGTCGACATAAATAAACGATGGCTTGTTAGGTACTTGAACGTTACGATCAAATTCAAGCATGACACGGTTGCCCGATACATAGCTAGCACCCGCTTTGATGTTGAATGCACTCGCTTGCGGAGTAACCAAGAAACCGTCTTCGATAAACCAATCTTTACCGTTCTGGTCGATGTTAGCTTGTGCTACATCGTCGTCCATTTTCTTCATTCGCGGTGTTGCGTTGTACTGCCACGTTGAAGCATCCACTGTGATGTTGGTAATTTCTGCAATGTCTTTATATTCCAGCACGACAGAACGCACCAACGTATTACCAGCCACACCAGGTTCATCGGCTGTCTTTGGTGTCAGTGCATGGTGGTCGATTGTTACCAATACGCCATATTCAGAGCAATAAGCACCTGTCCAGTTGAACTCGAACGGCCCTTCTTGGCTTGTGAGTGTTGTGCTGTAAATAACCGAATCAACAGAAAGCCGACCGCGCTGCTCAACTGCAGCTTCATAAACCACATCATTACTTGGTACCACATCATCTGGCTGCGGGTATTCTGGTCTATTCGGTACATTGGCGAAAATCATCTTGTCGATAACAAGCGCTTTTTCTTCTGCATTGAGTTGTGCCAATAACGCCTTACCTGCGGCGGTTAAAATAGACTTATCTGTTACGTTTGCCATTTTTAAAATCCCTTAGCCTTTCGCAGTGGCTTGGTAATATTCACAATCAACATTGAGCATGTTCGGTAACATGCCAACGTTTATCCGTGTCTTAACGTGTGACGTTGAGTATTGCGCCTCGATGTTCTTACTTCGCGCGGCCAACGGCATTTCGACATAACTGGTGTATTGATAACGGCGACAGGTACGCCCGTATTGACGAACCACCGTATCTAACAATTTCGGGACATTGGTTAAGTCGCCATCTTTAATCTTGAGGCTAATTACATCCCAATCGACGTTCACTAACCTTTCATCTTGGGCAATGTGCGGATAGCCGAGCTTTTCAAACATCTCTTCCCATCCAGACACTGAGCCTGCATCACGAGAAAACCCATAGGCATGAGCCACGCGGATTCGAAACAGAGTTTCGGGCTCTTGGCCGAGCTTCTCTACTCCGCGTTGCCAAGCCAAAATATTGACCAGCGCAATTGGCGCGGTTAGCGGGTCGTGCTGCTGCAACGGCATTTCAAATGCGGCTTTCACATGTTCCCAGTAATTACGTATTGCTCGGGCTAACTTGGCAAGTTCACCTCTACCCATCCAGTAACGCAGGTTTATCTCAGGTATTTTCAATGGATACCTCCAACGTCTGAATGCGTGGCACCGTTAGGTCGTTAATGATGTCGGCGTTATCAAATTCGAGTGATTCAATCTGTGCAAACTGGCCGTGTAACTCTTGACCTAGTTTGGAGAAACTAAAGCGCAATACCGGATTGGTCACCGTTGGTGAATAGTCGGTATTCTCACGGAATGCCGCACCAATGAACTGTTCAACGGCTGCTTTAAGTTGGTTTCGTTCATCCATCGTGAGTGAACGAAGCGGCCACACATGGCAAACAATATTGGCCTGTGTTTCTGGCATCGCCATCACCTGAAGATCATCCCCATGGCCGTGTTGCCCTTGGTTGCGAATGTAGGTGTTTAAGTCGGTGAGCATTTCTGGTGATGGTTCGCCCGTATCAAGCAGAATGTAGGCGTTCGCAGTGCCCGGTCCACGCGGGGCGTTATGCTCAAAATACACGTTATCGTCGTTAATGCCTGCGCGACTGGTCAGCAATGAACGGTAAGCTGCATCAATGTGCCATTTCGCTACGGCGCTCCATTGGTTACGAATACGTAACCGAAGTTCATCGTTGCTTTCTTTGTCTGCGCCAGCTTCGTTCAGCCATTCTGCAGGGTTCGTCGCTGCTGCAATGCCTGGTAACGCTGTTGGTAAAATATGGTAGTAACCTTCGCCAAGGTTATAGGCTGCACCTTCGTTTTCTGCTTCAACATCGACCATGACCATGGTTTCATTTTCTGGCAATGTGGTGTCTGCGAGCACACGAACGCGGTAAATATTACCGTTAATGGCTTCAGTTTGAATCCATGTGTCTTTGGGGATGACTAACGCTGGCCCTTTCACTGCCGCGCGTTGGAAAGCGATTAGCCCTTTGGCCTTGGTTGCTTCTTTACGAGTGAGTTTGCATTGCCAAGCAAGTAGATCTAACCATTGGTCGACGGCGGTTGCCACAAACATGTTTGGTAAAACGTAGCCCACCAATAGTGTATTGATGAGCCACAAGGTCACTTTCACCACTGCCGATTCAATCAAGCGCCAAAACGGGGAGAAAGGCGAATCGTTAGAGATAATGCACTCTTCCTTGTCCATCTCCTCCTTGAGCACTTTCTTCCAACTTTCTGCATCTGTGGGAATGCCAGCTTCTTTTACCAATTCGGTATAATCAGGCTTCGGGATATCAGACATTCACGACCTCCAGACTTAAATTGCCAAATTCGATGGTTTTTGCAGAGATATACATCGTTCCCTCTTTGGTTTCTTCAAGCCTTACCGTACCTGGTACCAGCCGAACATCTTCTTCAACCAGTAGCTCCAACTGGGTACGAATATCGGCTTTCATCGATGGGCTTCGTTCTGCGATAAGTTCAACCGCTAAATTGCTTTCAATGATGGCGTGCTTAATGTCTTGTGCAATTACCGCCTGGTCTTGGATCAGTACGGGATTTCTACCAGCATCTAACACCAAATCCCCGTTTTCGATGAGTAAGTCTTGATAAATCATCCGGCAGCCATCTCCAATTCAGTGGCTAAATCCTGCGGATCATTCATCTGCTGAACGTACATCCGTATGCCGCCATAATTGGTGCTCGATTGGGAATGATTGGCAATGTTTTTTGCCGCGCCACCGGGTTGAATCGCAGCCCTTGGCGTGGCCTGCTGAATGGCTTGGGATTTAATTTCTTTATCACTGCCACCGAAACCAGGCAGCCAGTCCACGACACTTTTAGCCTTGTCCCAAATCCCCCCGAGTTGATCTGATATCCAACCGAAAACGCCACCGAAGATATTTTTCAACTCTTCCGCCAAGGCAAACAGGCCATCAAAACCGCTGGTATCGGTAAAGCCACTCATTACCCACTGCCAACCGCCCTTCAGGAACTGGAACAATGCTTGGAAAGGTGCGGTTAGCAAGGTGATAGCTGCTTGGATAATTTGAAACCAAGCGGTATCACCAAAACTGGCTTTCAAATCATCCCAGTAGAAAATCAAGGCGCCAACGGCGGCTATTGCTGCGACGATAGCAGCAATGACCAATACGATGGGGTTAGCAGCAATCACTATGTTGGCAGCCAGAACAACCGCACGTAATGCCACCATGCCTTTCGTTAGCAGCACGTTCATACCCGCCCAAATTTTCATGGCTAAGGTAAACGCCACCATGGCTTGTTTGCCGATACCCATCATCAAGGTGAACAAACCGCCAGCAGCAACAAGGCCGAGTACCGTTATTCCAGCAAAACCAATATATCGAGTAAGGTTCGGGAACATCTTTGTCCATAGCAGGATCTCTTTGCCACCATCAGCAAATGCTTGCGCGACGGGCAACACCACGGGTAATAACGCCTGACCAAATGCCGCCCTGACAGCAAAAACCAATTGCTCCAACCGTTGCCATTGGTCGGTCATCGTTCCTGCCATTTGCTCGGCAACATCCAAGCCTTTCACCTTGCCGAGCTCGCCAATGGAGTTAACTAAACCATCGGTGTTCTGCATCAACAGCTGGATCATGGCTGTTGCTTCCTTGGTGCCGAAGGCTTTACTGAGTTCCGCCGTTTGTGCCACTGACAGCGTGTCACCGTAACGGCCTTTTATCTGATTCAAAATATCGACAATCGGCAGCATCTGGCCCTGTGCATCCGTGAACTGCATGTTCAATGCTTCCTGCGCTTTCGCCGCTCCCGCTAAGAATGCGCGGTACTTGGTGCCGGCTTCACTGCCGGACATAGTGGCCTGCAATGTTCCCAACACCGCCATTTGCTCTGTCATACCAATACCAACCGATGTGGCAGAAGCACCGACAGAAGTAAAAGCGGCAGACATCTGGTCGCCAGTGGTTTTGAACATCTGCACCGCTCTTGCGGTCTGCCCGCCAAGCATGTTGACCCAGTCGGCCTTGCCCATTTCATTCGCACTATTTTGGAAGATGCCGTACATAGTGCCGACATAATTGGTAATGGTTGAGGTATCGGCTTTCGTCGCAGCGGCAAGCACACCAGAAGCACGGGTAAATTCAGACAATTCATTGCCAACTAGCCCTGAAATGGCGGATTGAATATCATAAGAAGCCGACACAAAATCCGTCGCCGATTTCCCATAATCAACCGCAAAGTTCAATGCGGTATCACTGAGCTGTTGCAGTTGCTCATTCGCCACACCTAGCGATTTCACTTCACCCAGTGCTCGGTCCATTTCAATGGCTGGCATAAGTGCTGCTTTCAAGGCAAAGCCTGCGCCCGCCACACCTGCGGCACCCGCCATCATGGTATGGGTACCGTCACGGTAACTACGTCCCATATCATTGAACTGTCGTTGAATATTGCCAAGTGGCTTACTGATTTTATCTATCAGCCCCACTTGGAACATCAATGCCGCTGGTAAGCTCATTGGTTTAGCATCCTTTTCTACCCGCTAAAGGCTTTGGCAACGCCGCTTGCGGTCGCCTCGACCATGTTTTCCCAATAGTGTTTTTCTAACCAAATACCCCGAGCCAAGTTAGCTTCCGTATCGGGTTCATCCGGTAGCCACTTTCGACGTAATGCGAGCATCTTGCCAAAGTCATTACGATCAAGTGCGGCAACAAGGCCATCTATTTTTTTACGGTAATGTCTAACTTAGGTGCGAACCGCTCTTGCACCGCGGCGCAAATTTGAATCGCGGCACTGGGGTTGGCATCAGTGATGGTTCGCAACGTGTCTTTGCTCTTGTCATCAATCGTCGAGAAGCAAAAGTTATGTGCCGGCGCGACTTTGTTATCAGGCATCATTTCATTCATGTAATCGTCGTAATGATGACTACCGACGTTGAAGTGCAAGTCATGCTCACCCACCGTCAAGGTGATTCGTTGCTCTTTCATGCTGCTTTTCCTTGTTTAAGCATCTCTACAATGCGGTCGAATCCGGTATCAAAGTGGCGTTCCATTCTTTCCGCCATGTCTTTGAGCTCTTCCTTAGTGGCATGATGTTGCGCCACATAGGTTTTGTAATCAGATAGCTCTTTCGACAAGCGGAAGAGGTAGCCAATGAGCACACTGGTCAATAATGTGAGCAACGAGCCCAGCGCAACCAATGCATTTAGCCAGTTAGGATCCATGCCTATTCCTTCTTTGGAATTTCTTGAAGTCGCTTACCCTGCAGCGCTGCTATCACATCGTTCACGGTTGCCTGCATCACATCATTGGTGGTCAGGTTCTTCAGGGTTTCTAACCCCCAAACGACGGCTCGCGTTGCAAAACGTTCCAGAATGATTTTCCAACCAATTTGAAAAAACAGACCTTTCAGCACTTCTATAAGGGTTTTTAGCATCACACCGGTGACAAAATTCATGCGGCTTTCTCCTGCTTCATCAATGCGAGGTAAGCCTTTTTATAATCGGCTTCTGTGGCTTTGCCTGCGGAGGTGTTCCAGTACTTCTTGGCATACCGAGCGAGGCCATCAAGATCATCCGCATCCGGTAGGCTTTCTGGAAATCGGAGCAAGTTCATGCGCGCCGCTGCAACAGCATACTGTGGGCTAATCACCATCATACGGGCGTCGGGCTGATTAATTGGACCGAACATATTCATGGCATCGAGCAGGTTTGGTTTGTGTTTCCCCAACCACTCAACCAGCCATTTAAACGTTGCAGGCTCCATTTGGGTAAAACCCAACGCTGGCCCTCGCACCTGCTTGGAATAAGTAAACTTGCCGGATTCATGCGCAGCAATCATAAGGATTAGAGTTATGGCTGATTCTGTATTCAGCTTACCTCTGCCTCCTGCCGCAGCATCAAGTTGGTCAAGCACGGGTTTCACTACATACTCAATAAAGAGTGTTGCAATATTCATCGTCGTCCTCTGTCTGCTAGTTCCTGACATGGGGTGCAGTATTGGCACCCTGATACAGTCTCGCGGCGTTTTTCGGGTATTGGCTCGCCACATTCGCCGCATTCATGTGCGCTTTGTCGTTGTTCAATGCCGTTAACCCTTGCCCGTTGGTTGGCAATCGCCATTTCGGTGAATTGGGCTTCGAAACGGCAGCCTTGGTCGATAACATCAGCCATCAAGCCTCCCTTATTGCACCAAGTCTTCAGTTTCATCATCACGCAGGTATGGCACGCCATTGATGCGAACAAACTTAGGACTGGTCACTTCATACGGCACCTTGTGAACCAAGGCCCCGCCCCCATTGCCGTCGATATCTAAGATGTCGGATAACTTAATGCGACACCCAAAGGCTTCGACTTTCAGCTCATCTTTATCTATTTTTCCGTAATACATGGCATCAAAGTCAGGCAGTCCCCGCCATGAACCGGCGTTCTTGGCCGCTTTGCTCAACAGGTTAAAATTAGCCGTGGTTAACTCAAGCTCTCCCGAGGCTTCTACATCCCCATCGACATAGCCATCAGGTACGCCTCTGGTTTTGTTGACACCAGAATTGTCGGTAATCGACAGCGTGTTCTTCTGCGCCTTTAACTTGATATCGCCCAACGTGAAATGCATGTTCTTACCAGAGATTCGCATCGACATGGTTTAGGCCTCCGTTCCGTTACTTAAATCAAGCGCGATATTCACCACAATGTGTTTTGGACAGTTATGCGGTTTCATCATGATGCTGATAATGACTTTGGTTTTACTTATCCACTGGATCGTTACGTCTTCATCACGCGGTGTCATGATTTCACCAGGGAACGTAATGCCGCCGATTTCTGTGGTCTCGCTCATATCGAACAACACCTTACGAAAGTAACTGCGGTTCAGTTCGATGCTTTGTGGGGTTGAATTAAGAATGCGGTCAGCAATGCGGGCAATGGCCTTGAAACGAACCCGACGGTTCGCTTTATGAACGGGGCGCACGTATTCCAGAAACTGGTAATCCCCTGTTTTTGTTTCCAACGTGGTCGCATCAGACCAATAAACGCCTTCGTAATCGGCGTACCACTGCGGTACCGAAAACCTTGCTTCGGCTAACGTTGCAATGGTCGACATGGCCAACGACCGACCCGCGCTATCGGTAGGCATATCACCCAATGACAATACCGAGCCTGTTGCCACTCTCATGGGTGTGTCAGCTACGGTGACCATTCGGTCACACAAGCGCCCAGCCAATACACCGATATTATTGCCATTGAGCATCGGAACGGGTGTTACCCAACGGGCAGCAACGTCTTTGGTCAACATGATCATGGCGGTTTCATATTCCGCCCACGTTTGAGATTCTTTATCGATGCCAGGTGTTGCAGCAAGCATGTATACCCAACGTCCTAACTTGCTGGTCAGCGATTCAGCCTTTGCCTGCATGGCATCAAAATCACCCTTGTCGGTAGTGACATCGCACAGGGCAATCCCTTCGAAGCTGTCCGTTTCGTTGGCATGGTCAATGGCATCTTCCCAGCTAGCATCATCAGCCAGCCCGTAAATCGCCGCCGTCCAATTCTGCTTACCGTTAAGTTGTGCTGCCTTAACATTGGCACCAAGGCTGTCATCGCCAAGTACATCATCCAAGTCTGTCATGGCATTGATGCGCGTAACCTGGCCCTGCAGTTCGGCTTTCGTCGTTTTGCCAATAAAGAGCAGATGACGCTCAATCTCAGGCGGTGTTCCCTGCCCTAAGTTGAGGTTGTTAACTTCTACCTTACCGATTGCCATTTCATTGCTTCCTCTTGTTGGCCTGACCGAAAATTTTGACCAGTTGACGATTCACTTCGTGTTCTTTGGTACCTAATATCTGCCGCTCAGGTAATGGGATAACCCATGCCGCTTGCTGAGGTTGATGACTCATCTGGCGAATAATGAGGCCAGCCTTTCCGTGAGTGAGTGTGTCTTGTAGCTGCTTCAAGCTCGGTTTCTTTTTTCCTTTACCACTTTTACGCGGCACCATGTACCCGAGCTCTCTCAACTTCCGAGCTTGCCCTTTACTGCAGGGCTTACCGTAATCTGGCTGACCAAAACGCTTTGCTAACTGACGTTTGGTCATTCGTTGGGCCTGTCCGACATGGTGTCGAGCGGCAATACGACCCGTTAATTTATTGCGCCACGTTAACGTCAGGGTGTGGCTGCTTCGAACATAGGGCTCAAGCCCTTTTGCCATCCGCCGGTACATTTTCTTGCGCCGTTGATTGCCTTTTCGACCCTTTAACGTCTTTCCGTGAATATCTTTTTGTTGCTGAATTCGCTTACGAACATTGGCCTTTTCCCAGCGCCCGAGTGTTTTCAACATCCAAATGCGTTTACGCGGTGGCAGTGCCAACATGGCTAGCTTTTCTTGGAAATTAAGCTGATCGCGTTCAACAACCTTAATCTGCGGCTTCATTGATCAACTCGGCTTCTTCCGCGGTATCTATTTGCACCGCTTGAACACGGTACGTTTGCCCTTTCCAGCTAATCATCCCCATTGGGTCTGGTATCATTTCCACGGGCTCCATCAGCTCAAGTTCTACCGATACATCCGCGGCCTCGTGACTGATAACATCGACTGCTATTTCTGGATCACCCATGTCGTACTCATCGCGTTCGGTATCAAAATCCCCTAACCAGCAAGCAATCAACGCCAGCAAGTATCTAGGGTCGAGAATCTGGTGTGGAAACTCTTCTATGTGAAGCACCACTCGGTATCGCCAATGACAAATAACGTAACCGCCATTCCCTCTGTCTTCCCCATTAAGAATGAGCTGAGCATTCTCTTGCCATGCATCGATTTTATTGTTCAATACATCGGTATTGAGGTGATTTACGATGTAATCCGTCAGGTGCTCCAACTTGGTTTTGCTATAAATGGCTTCTGTCATATCGACGCTATCCCATTAGGACTTTTACCCAACAACAAACACACATCACGATTGCTTTGAGCCAAAAAACGGTCTGATTGCTCAGGGTCATCCACTGCTGCATTCTCCCCTTCCTTCCGGCGGTCTTGGGTAGCGAATTCAGCTAACAATTCCGCATGCGCTCGTCCATAAACGGCTCGCTTATAGGCAAATGTTCTACCCATGTTCAGGGTTGGGGGCACACCTTCAATTAACTCGCTGATTAACTGGCCCTGTACATTCAGCGCCGCAATCGTGATAGCCATCGCAATCGATGTATTATCAAACACCTGTGACACTCGACGAATCTCGCGAAATTCACTGGTCGATAAATCAGGCCAACCTTCACCGGGTATATCTACGCTTGCTGTCGTGTTGACCTTTCCACCAAAGCTCATGACGCTCTCTTCCAGATTTGATTTGATGCGCCTCTAGCCACTGGGTCGATGGATTAAGCTGAGTAATGAATTACTTGCTCATCCTCGCCAGCCGAGGCGCGGTGGCGTAGGAGCCTATAAACGATTCTCTTTAATCGCTCGAATTCGGGCGTGGGATTTCTCAATCATTGAAGAAACACCCACCTTCGGGTATTGCGTGTTGGCTTCACCCAGCAAAGCAACGGCACGCTCTAACACTTTGATATCCCCAACAGCCGTTGGCCTTGGGTGACCATCTTTGTCTCGTAATAGGTGTAAGCCCGCGAACTTAAACCACTTGGCTGTTAGCTTTTCATTAATGCGCCACTCTTCGCGTACCTTGGTAAATACTTGGCTAAAGTACGGTTCAACACTGTGGCCTTGTGCTGCCATGCGTTCAGACCAGGCCAGTACTTCATCTGCACAGAAAGTGGCAAAGTCACGCTTAAATCGTTCAGGTGTATCGAGTTCACGTTCAATCGCGGCTTGGCACCATTCAATCGCCGTATCTAAGTCATCGACGTCGAATAACCAGATCACCATTTGGGCAAACAACGGGTTATCGTACTGCTCACCAGAGGCTAAATATTCTTCAATGTACGGCTTGAATTTAGGGAGTAACTGCTCACGCTTATGCTTCACTTTGTCATCAATACGATTGAAGGTTTTCAGTACTTTTAAGTCGCTGTCGAGTTCGTGCAAAAGCAGGTGAAGACTTTTAGGCTCATCAGATTCAGAGCCCAACCGCGAAGGCCGGTTTTGCTGTTTCGCAAGCATCGCTTGGCGCTGTCTGGCTAATGGGCTTGCCATACTTATGCTCCCGCAGGTACGGCAATGGTGACAGCTTCAATGGCTGCAAACTTATCGAAGTCACCAATGGCATAGCCTTCCATGCGCAAGTAAGAATTCTCGAATTGCTTTCGGTCTTCTTCATTACGTGCCTTGCGCCATTGGGTGCCTTTCTGCGTCAAAATTTGCAGGTTCTTCAGGTTCGTTACCCAAACCTGATTGGCAGGGAAAAATGGCGGTGTGTAAGCCACTTTTCCGGCAATGGTTTTTGCTAAGCTCTGGGCGGCTTTGTGTTCAGTCGGTACAACGGCTGATTCCAACAGGCGATGCTGTTCAGAAGCCACTAAATCACGCCCAACAATCACCACCAGATCAGTGCTGTTTTGGTAGGTTTCATGAATCGTGGTATTGATTAAGTCATTGACCAATGAATCGAGGTTTTTATAAGAGTCTGCCGTTGCCCCCGTTGAGTCCAATGTGGCAGCCGCTAAAATTTGTGCTGACTGCTTTTCTTTAACGATTGTCAGCCAACCTTTATTTACATCTTCACCGTTGGGGTTCGATGCTGGATTAGTTGTTTCTGCAATCGTTTTACCGTGAAAACCCACACGCAACATATCTAACGCAAAGTTACGAGAGATTGCGGTGTTCATTAGCTTCACGAACTGGCCTGATGAACCCGCATTCGCCCACTGGGTTAGCATCGCCCACGTAATGGCTGCACATGAATCAGTTTCGACTAGTTCGTAGGTATTGCCATCGATACCCAGTTTCTTGCAAAAGCGGCCATCTTTAACACGTCCAGTTAATAACGCACCGGTACCCACATCGACGACCTGACCTTTAATTTGGTCAACAGACTGCATTGAAATCATGCCAAGGAAGGCATCAGACTCCATGATGGCTTGGCGCAAGCGGGTTTCGATTGGCGGTGCAATCGCAAACTGTTTAGATGGGTCACTAACACCTGCATCAGTCGCGACGGCTTGACAGTATTTGTGTAGATATTCAGTTGAAATGGCATTAAGCATTAAAATGTCTCCAATTTCGTTTGATGACCATTACCTTCACCAGCAGGAACTTGGTTCGGCACCTCTTGCTTTAATGCATTGAACTGATTTTCCATATCGCCTTGTTTCGTTAACAAGGTATCTAGCTTTTCAGTTACTTGGCTAAATTGCTCAGCAGTGATTGATTCGCCCTTCGGTTTGGGTTCATCTTCCGTTGTGGGTTCTGTTTCAGGCTTACCTTGCGTGGAGAACTGTTCGACCTGAGAGGCAAATTCTGTTTGCTTTTCTTCAAGCTCATCTTGCTTGGTTTCAATGTCGTTCAGCTTGCCCATCACCTGGTTAAACTGTTCGGTGTTCATTGGCTCTTCGTCCTTATTGCTACCAGAAGGGGTGGCAGCTACGTTGGGTAACTGCCCGCCAGAAGAAAAGAAATTCGCAATGGTTGAAAACGCACTCGCAATCAAGCTGTGTTCATTTTCCAACACATCACTCAAATCCAATTCTTCTAGTTGGCTGTATTCGTGTTCACGGTTTTGGGAAAATTTAAGCAGTGTGGTACCAGTGGATGATGGAGAATCCGTTACAGCTAGCCCCATCAAGTAACAACGGCCAGAACCGCAGTAATCAGGGTTTGGCTCAACAGACATAAATAGCTTTTGCCCATCTGCATTGGCATTCAATAGGTATTTATTTGGCGAGAGTTTGACTAATAAACGGTATTTACCCGCTTGTTTTTCTGCTTTCGCTTCATCAACCGTGCCCCAGTTTTTCCCTTCAAACTTGTCCCATCGGCTACGAGAGTGTTCAGGCCAGATAAGCGCCGCATATTCAGTGATTGAATACTGCTCGGCCATATCCAAAATCCACTGCTTCGTGATGGTACGGCCATCAACGGTCGCCCCTTCTGTTGCAGCAATTTTCCAGCCTGATTGCTTACTCATAATTACCTGTCAGTACTTCAAATGAATGTCGATTTACAGCAAGAATACGGACTTGAAGTTGGCAAATCATGCAGTTATGTTCGGGGCAATTCGGATACAGCGACCATCCGAAAACAGCCGATTTTTTGTTAGTCATTTGCCTATTTCAGATGCGTATTATTGGCGCCATGGCATATACAAAAGAAATTAGAGACGCAGCCAAGAGCCTGTACATGCGCACTTGGACACCCAAAGAAATCGCTGCTGAATTGAAGCTAAATAGTGACCGCATCATCTACTATTGGGCTGATAAATACGGCTGGCGGGATTCCCTGCGAGAAAACACCGTTGAAGAGTCGATTGCTCGTCGGGTCGAAACTCTATTAGAGCTGCCTGAAAAAACTGATCAGCAGCTCAAAGAAATGACCAAGCTAATTGAACATCACGTGAAGTTGAAAAAACAACGTGTTGAATTAGAACTTCGAATGCAAAGTGCCACTGGTGAACAAGGGGAAGAGACATCAAGGAAACAACCTAGCCAACGCTCAACAGCCAAGGGGAATAACAAGAAAACCAATAACGCGAAATCAAAGCCAGGCAAAAACGATATTAATGAAATCACTGAAGGTGATTTCAAAGAATGGCATAAGTCGCTATTTAAATATCAACTGACAATGCGCGACAACCTGCACCAGCGTATTCGTAATATTTTAAAATCTCGTCAGATTGGTGCCACGTATTACTTTGCCGGTGAAGCGTTAGAAGATGCAATTCTAACGGGGGATAACCAAATCTTTCTGTCGGCATCTCGCGCTCAGGCAGAAGTGTTTCGTAGTTACATTATTGCCATCGCCAAAGCGTTCTTGGGTATCGAATTAACGGGTAATCCCATCACTCTATCTAATGGCGCTGAACTGCGATTCTTATCAACCAACAGTAAAACAGCTCAGAGTTACCACGGCCATGTTTATATTGATGAGTATTTCTGGATACCCAAGTTTGATGAACTCAATAAACTCGCATCAGCGATGGCAACCCATAAGAAGTGGCGTAAAACGTATTTCTCGACGCCATCTAGCAAGGTGCATGCGGCTTATCCGTTCTGGACAGGTGATTCATGGAAGAAAGGCAGAGACAGCCGAGAAAGTATTGAATTCCCACTCTTTGAAGAAATGCAGCAAGGCATTCTGTGCCCAGACAGACAGTGGCGTTACATCGTCACCATTGAAGATGCCGCAAACGGTGGCTGTGGTTTATTCGATATTGACGAACTCAAAGATGAATACAGCAAGTCCGATTTCGATAACTTGTTTATGTGTATCTTTGTCGATGATTCACATTCCGTCTTCAAGTTTTCTGATCTTGAAAAGTGCATGGTCGATATTAGCCGGTGGCGAGATTATAAACCTAAAACCGTTTCTCCCTTTGGACGTCGTGAAGTCTGGTTGGGTTACGACCCATCACGCACCCGAGATAATGCATGCCTAGTTGTTATTGCTCCCCCCATTATGGTACCTGAACAATTCCGAGTGTTAGAGAAGCATTATTGGCGGGGGCTTAACTTTCAATATCACGTTGCCAAAATTGAAGAAGTGTATAACCGCTATAACGTGTCGTACATTGGCGTCGATACCACCGGCATCGGCGGCGGTGTGTGGGATTTATTGCAAGCCAAATACCCCCGAGAAGCGGTACCCATTCACTACAGTAACGAAAACAAAAACCGCTTAGTGCTGAAAATGATAGATGTGATTGAAAGTGGCCGACTCGCTTTTGATGCCGAACACAAAGACATTGCGATGGCATTTATGGCGATTAAGCGAACCAGTACCAACAGCGGCAACATGATGACCTTCAAAGCTGACCGAAGTGAAACGGTTGGACATGCCGATGCTTTTTGGGCGATTTCTCACGCCATTATCAATGAACCACTCGACCATCAACAACAACGTAAATCAACTTGGCAGACCTGTGCATGAATAATAACGAACAAGTAACTGCAACGGATACAGAACAATCAACGAATGAAAGTTTGATGTTCAGTTTTGGGCAACCTGAAATCATGGACAGTGGTTTCAGCAACTATGAATACAGCGAGCTGTATTACAACGATTCCGACGACTATTGGGAGCCACCGTTAGACAGAGCTGGCTTAAATAAATTAACCCGAGCTAATGCGTATCATGGTTCTATTTTAATGGCCCGACGCAATATGATTGCTGGCCGCTTTGTTAAAGGCGGAATGCTTAAACAACAGGTTCAGTCTGCAGTACATGATTTCTTGGAGTTTGGTGATACGGCCATTCTAAAAGTACGCGATCACTTTGGCCGCGTGGTTCGCTTGCACCCTCTGCCATCAATGTATTTACGTAAGAACAAAAAAGGCGATTACTGGCTGCTTGAACGTGATGATAAAAAGCGGCTCTATAAGCAGCAAGATGTGATTTTCATTAAACAGTACGACCCCGCTCAACAAGTTTACGGTTCACCCGATTATTTAGGCTGTGTTCAATCGGCCTTGTTAAACAGTGATGCGACAACGTTTCGTCGTAGATATTACAAGAACGGTTTGCACATGGGTTTTATCTTCTACGCCACTGACCCAAACTTGAGCAAAGATGATGAAGACGATTTAAAAGATAAGATGGCCTCTAGCCGTGGCGTGGGAAATTTCCGCTCAATGTTCATCAACATTCCGAACGGCAAAGAGAAAGGGATTCAGTTAATTCCGGTGGGTGATATTGCGACTAAAGATGAGTTCGAGAAGATAAAGAATGTCTCCGCTCAGGAAGTGCTAACTGGTCATCGCTTCCCTGTCGAGTTGGCTGCAATTATTCCCAACGGCGGTACTCGTGGCGACCCAATTAAGTTCAACGAAGTTTACATTCAAAATGAAGTGATACCAGCGTGTGAAATGTTCATGGATGCGGTGAATAGTGACGTGGAAGTGCCGAAAAGCTTGCAGTTTGAGTTTACGTTGGTGAATAGTGAGAATTAATGCAAAACAAACCAAGACACCAACGCCTTAAAAATTTGACAACTCAAATATCCCCTACCAACCTAATAAGAACCCAGTAGCATAACAAGGAAATAAAATGTCTGAACCAAAACCAGATGCACAAGCTTTAGCAAATGAGCCTGAAAAAGCAGCAGAAGCTGAAAAAGCAGCAGAAGCTAAAAAAGCAGCAGAAGCTAAAAAAGCGGCAGAAGCTGCAGAAGCTGCAAAAAAAACAAAAGATAACAATGCAATTAAGATAACAAACGCACCAACCCCTGATGGAACTGTTACTAAAGCTGATACAAAATATATTTTTAATCAAACGGGGAATATATTAATTTCTACAACAGTTGATGGCTCTGTTGATATATCAAAAGATACTCAAGACACTTTTGAGCAAGTTTCTGTTTTCTTTATGGCATTAACAGCTGCACTAACCAATAAAGGATTGAGCCTATACAACACAGTATCAATACGTGAAGTTATCAACAAATCTGAACTATTTGTCCATGTTACCGAAGAAGATCTATCTGTTTCATTAAGTTCTACTGGAGCTACTTTTAGTAAAGAGCTAATTGAGGCGGTACTAGGGTTAGCTACAGGTGATGATTTACCTTTTGCTTCTGGCATGATTAGTGCCATTGGTAAAAAAGGACTAGAATTTAGCAATAGTAGTCACAGTGAAAATCAAAAAGTCGGTACTATTATCTTTGTTTGTGAGCATTTATTGGGTATGCCAATCGTAAGTGCTCTTTTAGTAGAGACTGATACATCACAATCTTCGGACTTATTTAGCGCAGGCCCCTGTATCAGCACCGAACATGTTTCTGTGAACATTTCTATTACGAAAGATACATTCATGTTTGTTCCACCAGCAATTATCGAGAAATATGACACCGGCTTAGAGCAAGTATTACATGATTCGAA
>NZ_JAKJSJ010000055.1:0-48464 GCF_050336715.1 Photobacterium makurazakiensis | reverse complement strand
AACCATTGGTATTGCCGGACTACTTAACGAAAGTGTTACTGATGTAGTCGACAAGCTACCTGGCCTTGGTGATCTACCAGTGATCGGCCAGCTATTCAGAAGCCAGTCTTTTCGCAAAGGGGAAACTGAGCTAGTCATCTTAGTGACCCCTCGCCTTGCAAAACCAATTCGCAAGCAAGATGTCACTTTACCTACTGATAGCTTTGTTGAACCGAATGATTGGGAATTTTATTTGTTGGGTCGTATGAGCGAATTAAAAGAAGACGAGTTAACGAACTCTTACAGCCAAACATCATCGAGACCAACAGCAACCTTATCACCAAGCGCAGGTTCTGAAGGTCAATTTGGTCACAGCTTATAAGGGAAAGGCAATGAAATATAGCTCAATGAAACTTAGTGTAATGAATTTATTAATATCTGCCTTTATCTCACTTACATTTATCTCAAGTGTGTTAGCTAAAGAGTTAAAACTTGGCAATAGCGTTAACCAAATGATTAGACTTCAAACCGTTGACCCTTTAGCAGAAAATAGAGTTCCACTTGGCTCCCCTCTATTCAGTGGCAAAAAAGCTAGTAAGTCGTTCACGACAGAGAAAAAAGGTCATGAACAAGATAAGGTAAAAAGTAAAAGCATAATTGCTGGTGCTAAGTGAAAGTATTCCTTCTTAGGGGTTAAGCTTATATGAATAGGTTACGTCTAGCGTCCAACCAACCTAAAAGGCAGCAAGGAATTGTTATTATCTTTGCTACCCTCGCGATGGTCGTACTTATTGGCTGTGGGGCTCTAGCACTTGATATTGGTAACCTTACTCTTTCCAAAGGTAAGTTACAAAACCTTGTAGATTCTGCTGCACTCAGTGCCGCAAAAACAATTGATCTTGGAGGTGACCGAAACGAAGCAATCACAGCTGGAACCCAAGCAATTACCAATAATATATCATTAGATGGGTATAATGACACTTTGCTTGATGAAGCCACCATTAATATTGAATTTTCTGAAAGCCTTCCTTTTGATCCTAGTACCGAAACATCGGATTCTCCCTATGTACGAGTACGAATTGAAAATGTCGATATCCCAGACTTTTTGGTATCGATTTTCAATATAAACTTAACTACAAGAGCTTCGGCTGTTGCCGGTCCAAGCACTAGTCTAGGACGCTCATGTAACATAGTACCCTTAAGTATCTGCCAAGGTCCTTCCCCATCAGCTTCCAATATATCGGGGTATTCACATGAAACCCTTCATGTATTAAAAGCATCAACATCTAAAGACTCAACGATTGGTCCAGGAAATTTCATGGCTGTTACGCTCACCGATGCTGATGGAAACCCTCAAACAGGAGCGAGTCATTATAAAGATGCGCTTGCTGGAGAGTATGAAAGCTGCCTTACTGTTGAAGATGGTGAACCAATATTAACTGAAACCGGTAATAWGACAGGTCCAACTCTTGCCATTGATACTCGCTTTGAGGATGTCAGTGTTTCAGGCTACAAAGACGAGGATTATATCGGCGATATAAACTCCTATTTCGATACTGATGAATACATTGCCGTCACAACAGTAACGGAAGAAGTTAGTGGTATCGAAACTACCAGTTATGTTCCCAATAAATCTGCCAGTGAAGTCTATTCATATTCTGAATATAGCAGCGATTATGAGACTAAAGATTATCAGGCCTGTCTTGATTCAGCATCATGCCAAAGTGGCGGTTACTATCGTCGCGTTATTACAGTACCCATATTAGATTGTAATACTGCGAGTAAAAAAGGTGGCCGTATGGAAGTCGATTTAAAAGGGCTTGGCTGCTTTTTTTTAACGCAACCCGTCAGCTATACCACGACTGATGACGATAAATCAGGTAAAGGTAATGGGTCATGGGTGATTGGTGAATTTATAGAAGATTGTCGGAACCACAGCGGTAACCCAAGTAAAACGCCAAGCGAGAGTGGCCCCTATAAAATAGTACTTTTTGACGACCCTGATAGTGAAGATTCCTAATGATTATGATTAGAAAAAATCAAGGTTTAGCCATTATAGAATTTACTATATTGTTACCGATTTTCTTACTTATAATGTTTTCGATTGCTGAGCTAGGTCGAGCATTTTATACCTATAATGAGCTTGATAAACTCAGTCGCGACAGTGCGAGATATTTATCTAGTGAGATAAATAAAGGCACAACAAATAATTATTCACTTACGGATATCGATATACTTTCAGCTACTAACCTAGCAATATACGGTTCAATTAATGGTGGGACAGAGACAGTCATCCCAAATTTAGCTTTATCGCATGTCCAAATAACACTCACTGATAACTATATTAATGTTGTAATTACATATCCTTATCAGCCAGTATTAAGTGTAATACCTAACTTTTTTTCAGGTGATGAGTTTGATTTAAACTTCAGCTTGACTTCTAGCTACTCGATGAGGGTTTTGTAAATGAGAAGAAGTCAACTTTATATGAAAGATTCAACTGGTAGTACATTAGTTGAATTTACGATCATTTCTTCATTATTTTTCCTGCTTATTTTTACCATTATTGAATTTGGACGACTAATATTTACATGGCATATACTTAATGAAACAACAAGAAGAACTGCACGATTAGCCGTTGTTTGCCAAGTATCGACAACTGAACAACAGGATACAAAGCTATCAGGAATTATTGATAGTGTTCCACTACCTGGCTTTTCAACTGAAAATATTGATGTAAGCTACCTCGATAGTGTTGGGACAAAAATTAATGATGACCTAAACGAAACAGTCATCTACAACCAAGTTGAGTTTATAGAAGTAAAAGTAGTCGATTATCAAATCGAGCTATTTATCCCTTTCGCCACTTTTGACCTCAATTTTGAAGCTCCAGATTTTACAACATTGATACCTAGGGAAAGCTTAGGTGTGACAAGAACAGGCTTCACGGATTGCTGAGGTGAATTATGAATACAACTAATGCACTACCTGACAATAGTTTTATTTCACCAATGAAGCAGCCATTGAAAACGATGATTGTTGGGTGGATTATCAGTGACAATGAAACGTTTAATCGTCCACTTATTGAGTATTTTTCCCAGTGGTCTAATGCAAAATTCAAGGTACTTACTCTCGTTGAATATCGTGAGTGTATAAAAATCAACACCCATAATATATGCCCTGATTTAGTGATTATTGATGCCTGTACCGACTGGGTGCTGATAAGTAAGCAGCTAAAAGAACAACTAAATAATTCACTACCTATAATATTAATTACCAATAATGCTGATACAGACATTTTACGAAAAGCGCTAAAAGTTGAAATAAAAGATGTCTTGTCTATTCCTTTTGATGAATCAGAACTTGATCAAATCATATACAGTTGTGCTCAAGGTAAATCAGCCAACAAATCTCAAGGGCGAATCAGCGCTTTTATCAATGCAAAAGGAGGAATGGGAGCAACGATACTCTCAACATCCATCGCTCATATCCTAGCGCTTGAACATCACTCAATCGTATTAATTGACCCAGATGCACAGTTTGGAACAACATCTGGTCTGTTATCAACAAACCCCAAATTTACGCTAAGCGATGCCCTTAACCAAGTTGATACAATCGATGAATTCGCACTAAATGGGATGCTAACAAAACATGAGTCTGGTCTGAAGTTCATACCGAACCGTACTGAACATATTTCAGATATAATACCAGAGTTCACATCATCATCATTTGGTGTTTTCCTCGAACAAGTTAGTAGCAATTTTAGCCATGTCATCATCGACTTATCTAGAGGCTTAGAAAATAGTACCCTTCCGGCACTCACTAATGCAGATGATGTTTATATTGTTATTCAGCAAAACATTCCAGCTATTAAAGAAGCTGCCATATTGATCAAAAAATTAAAGCACTTATTTGGGTTTACTCAACAACAAATTAAAATCATTGTTAATCGATATTCCAAAAACATTGATATTAAACCTGATGATATCAAATCATCGCTTCACATCGACAATATCATCTTAATTCCAAATGACTATTTGTCTGTGAGTGCTGCAACTAACTTGGGAGAATTACTCGCCTCCCACTTTGAAAAGAAACCAATTGTTAAGGCATTAAAAGATGTTGCCAATACCTTAACTAACAAGCAGATAGAAGAAGCAACAGGGTTTAAACGCTTCTTTTCGTTTCTAAGGAGCTAGTGTGTATGTTTAGAAAAAAACGAGCCGAGATTATCATAGAAGCGAATATGGAAGCACCGAGTGTCACAGAGGCGCCTGACGAAGTACTAGCTCCCATCTCCGCGCCCAACCCTCAAGAATTGGCTGTCAAAAATGAACTTATCGAAGATCTTTTTAATACCCTCGATTTATCATTACTTGAAAGCCTTCCTGGAGATGAAGCACGACTGCAAGTGTCTGAGATGTCGACCATGCTGCTGCTTGAAAAAGATGTACCACTTAACGCAGAATCCCGAAAGCGAGTCATTGAAGAAGTTGGCGACGAGCTTTTAGGGTTAGGGCCATTAGAACCTCTGCTAAAAGACAAATCCATTTCCGACATTTTAGTCAATTCTAGTAGCCAAATATATGTAGAGCGCAAAGGTAAGCTTGAGCCAACAAATTCGACATTCCGTGATGATAGGCATTTACTCAATGTCATCGACCGAATTGTGTCACAAGTAGGCCGACGAATTGATGAAAGCTCACCAATGGTTGATGCCCGCCTTAAAGATGGCTCGCGTATTAACGCAATCATTCCTCCGCTAGCCCTTGATGGGCCTTCACTATCCATAAGACGATTTGCTGTAGAACGGCTTCAAGTTGAGCAGCTTTTAGAGTATGGAACACTAAACCAAGAGATGTCTCACTTCCTTCAAGCTGTGGTTAAAGGCCGCTTAAATATTCTCATTTCCGGTGGTACAGGCTCTGGGAAAACAACAACACTTAATATTTGTTCGTGTTTTATACCCGAAAACGAACGGATTATCACGATTGAAGACTCCGCAGAGTTACAACTGCAACAACCCCATGTCGTTCGCTTAGAAACACGTCCGCCAAATATTGAAGGACGAGGTGCCATTACACAGCGTGAGTTAGTCATTAACTCATTACGTATGCGCCCTGATCGAATTGTTGTGGGTGAGGTTCGTGGTGGTGAAGCTGTAGATATGCTAGCCGCTATGAATACAGGGCATGATGGATCAATGACCACCATTCACGCCAATACTCCACGAGACGCATTAGGACGAATTGAAAATATGTTCGCCATGGCCGGCTGGAATATGCCGATTAAGAACGTACGATCACAAATAGCTTCTGCACTAAATATCGTCATTCAGCTGCGCAGAATGGAAGATGGTAAACGTCGAATTACTAGTATCGTTGAGGTAAACGCAATGGAAGGCGACGTGATTACCATGACCGAATTATTTTGTTTCAAACGCACAGGTATTGATGAAGAAGGCAACGTGATCGGCAGATACCAAGCGACAGGTAATGTTCCCTCATTTATGGATACATTCAAACATATGGGAATTGACCTACCCTACTCTCACTTCACTTCAGCCAATGGTGGAGGTTTCTAATGGATCAGAACCTGAAGCTCTATTTGATTGTACTTTTTATTGCTGTGGTTGTTATTACTCAGACCCTATTTATATCTGCAACAGGTACGCGAGCTAAACGTAATCGTTTAATCAAAAAGCAATTAGAGGTCATTTCTGAGTCGGGTAAATCCCACCAGCAGTCACTATTGAGAAAGAGCTACCTTGATAACCTTTCACCGACTGAACGCTGGCTAGAAAACAACTCGTTTGGCGAGTATCTTGCTGAAAAATTATCATTAGCCGGATTAGAGTGGAAAGCATATAAAGTTGGTATTTGGTTCATTGTTATCATGTTTATAGCAATGTTTTCAGTACTATTTATTTCACAAAACGTAATGCTAGCTATCGCAACCCCTTTCATTCAACTCATTAGCTTTATTCTATTTTTGCGTCAAAAGTCCGAAAAACGAATGCAGCTATTCGAGGAACAATTTGTAGAAGCATTGGACGTAATGAGACGAGCATTACTTGTCGGCTACCCCTTTACAGAGGTAATGAAAACAGTACACGAGGAAATGCCCCCCCCGATTTCAGTTGAGTTTGGGAAGACCTTCATTGAACTTAACTATGGTGTAGATCTAAAAGTTGCACTGGCCAATCTAGCTCAACGTAATCCCTCAGTCAGCGTATTAGCTTTTAATAGCGCCGTTATCATCCAAAAAGAAACCGGTGGTAACTTGTCTGAAACCTTAGAAAAAATATCTGATGTTATTCGTGACCGCTTCCGATTATTACGTAAAGTAAGAACCCTTTCAGCAGAAGGAAGAATGTCTGCTTGGGTCTTAATGATGGTTCCATTTGTCCTTTTTATAATGCTCTATTTCAGCTCCCCTGGCTACCTAGAGCCATTATTCACCTCAGACAAAGGAGCAAGCATACTCACCGCTACCGGTGTACTAATGGTCTTAGGCTTGATCTGGATAAGAAAGCTATTGCGTATAGAGGTTTGATATGGATTATATTATTACGCTAATAGATTCATTCATAGGAAATCAACAGATTACAAAATGGTTGTTTCTTGGCTTAGCATTCCTAAGTACAGCGGCCTTAACCATCAGTGTTGGGATCATAATAAATAATGCTTTTAATCCTCTAAAACAACGGCTGCATACTATATCTGGTGTGAAAGATAAACAGAGCCAAAGTAGTGGAGGAAAGCAATTTGATAAAACATTAGAGTCGATAGAAAAGTATGTAACGCCAAAATCTAAGACGGAACAAATTAATACGCGTCAGCTGTTAATGCACGCAGGCTACGAAAATAGTTCAGCCTTAACCACGTTTTATGCCATAAAAGTAATATTATCGATTTTTGCTCTAATCAGTACCGTAATCGCTACCAAATTTTTTCCAGAGCTAACAACACAAAAAACGGTTACCTATATATTATTAGCCGTAGCGATAGCAATGTTTTCACCAAACATTATATTAAAACGACTCGCTGAGAATAGAGTAAAAGCCTTGAGGAATGCCTTTCCAGACGCCTTAGATTTATTGGTTGTAACTTCTGAAGCTGGCCTAGGTTTTCAAGCTGCACTTAACCGTGTTGCAAATGAAATTGACTCGGTATCACCAGAGCTAAGCCATGAATTACAGCTTGTTTGCCAGAAAGCCCGTGTCGGTATTCCAACCCCGGTAGCTTTAAATCAATTTGTCGAACGTACAGGTCTTACAGAACTACAGGGTTTAATTAGCATTATTGCTCAGTCTATAAAACTGGGGGCAAGTATGGCCGATACACTCAGGGTTTATGCTGATGAATTTCGAGATCGACGGATGCAAAAAGCAGAGGAAGAAGCCGCGAAAATTGGCACCAAAATGATTTTTCCGTTGATTGTGTGTATATGGCCAGGCTTTTTTGCTGTCGCAGTAGGGCCTGCAGCCATAAAAGTAATAGAGATATTTGCAGGTGGTTAATACCGCCGGTATTTAGAGGGAATTAAAATGCTGACTAAAAACCAACAAAATACAAAAAAATCACTCGTTGTTGCCATTACAGTCTTATTTATTGTCGGTTGCTCAAGTACAGACGATGCTGCCCAACAAAACAATGTGAATTTCGACCATGAACTCTACGATGGTAAACCAACACTTGGACTATCTAATGATTTTCCCCCTGAAACAGCCCAAGAGGCTATTGCTCGTGGTGATAAAGCATACAGAGAAAAAGACACTGATCTCGCCCTTTACGAATATATACGAGCGCTTAGCTTTCCGTCACAAGATCAAGCTGATCAGGCATTTTACAAAATTGGTTATATCCACCAGCAGCGTGGAAACTATGAGCTTGCAAAGCTAGCCTACAATCGAGCTTCTTTTATCAACAAAAACAATACTCAATATGCCGCAGCAGTCGGTATTGTTGAGCTAAAATTGGGTGAGCATGAAAATGCCAAAATGCATTTATTGCACAGCATAAAAATGGATCAGAAGCGCCAAGGTAATAAAAACTGGGACCCTGATAAAGATATCTTGTCACGAGATTTAGTTATTGATAGTGCATCACCAATAAGTGCCTATATAGGGTTAGGGATAATTGCGGATTTGGATGCACAACATAAACACGCTCAGCAAATTTATCTAACCGCGTTAAAAGTGAACAGTAAATCTTATAAAGCGTTAACAAACCTTGGCTACTCATATTACTTAGATGGCAACCTACCTCAAGCTGAAGCTGTAAACCGTAAAGCGACGACCCTATATCCCAGCGCTAAACGTGGATGGTCAAACCTTGGTTTAATCTATATCAAAGATAGGCGTTATGAAGATGCATTAGACGCACTTTCAAATGTGATGCCACGAGAAAAAGCCCTTAACGACATCGGTTACTTTTCGATGCTTGAAGGTGATTATGAGGCATCTGTTTTATATCTCGAAAAAGCGATTAATACTAGCCCTACATTTTATGCGAAAGCACAAAAAAACCTTAAGCGAGCAAAAAAACTACAAATTTCAGCACCACCAGTCAAGCTATCAAATAACGCAAATAACACACAGACACAAGCAACGGTATATAGCATCACAGATACTCGGCACTAGGCTTTTTGATATGTAACCGTCAACAACTTAAAACAAAAGCTTGGTAGGGAGCGAATTATTATGATCCCACACAGTAAACACGCAATGCAGCGACAGGGAGGTATTGTCCTTCCTCTTACAACGATAATGTTGTTAGGGCTACTTGCAATGGTAGGTTTAGCGCTTGATGTAGGCCTCGCCTATACCAATTATCGGCAAGCACAAACGGCCGCCGATACTGCTGCACTGGCTGGTACATATGAAAAATTTTATGGTAATACGTCCACGCTAAGTTCTGCGGCTCAACAAGCTGCAGCAGATAATGGCTTTGTTACGGGGGTCGATAATATTACTGTCACGGTGAACAATCCCCCGCTTTCCGGTTATTACCTCAATGATGACTTCTCTGTTGAAGTCATTGTAAACCAAGCTTCACCTAGCTTCTTTTTAAAAGTGCTCGGTATCGATGACCTCGCTTTTTCTGCCCGCGCAGTTGCTAATGGTAGTATTGCCAGCAGTCAAAACTGTGTGTATGTATTAGATGATACAAGCAAAAATGAAAAAGCTTTTCATATCAGTAGCGATTCATCGTTAATTACAGACTGCGGCATCTGGGTTAATTCAAAAAACAACAAGGGTGCATATGTCGATAGCGGTGCTTGTGTCGAGGGCAGTACAATAACGGTTGTCGGTGGTTACGAAAAAGATAAATGTGATTCAGGTGGAGCTTCTTACCAATGCAGTTCCTCTGGTGATTGCCCAACAAGTGGCAAAGGAAAATCATCTAGCCAAAAACCATTACCTACGCCTGATCCCTTAGCCGGTATTCAAGCCCCAACAGTGAGTCGTTCGGCCTCTACATGTGCAAAAGAAGAAAAATGCGACGCCTCAGGTTGTAGTGGTAAAGAAAAAGATTCAGGCGGCCCTTACGAACCCTATACCGTCGAGGGTAACAAGACCCTGAATCCTGGTACCTATTGTGGCGGTATCCATATAAAGAAAGGCAAGGTAACCTTTAATTCTGGTGTATATATTCTTCGAGGAGGCGGCCTACGTGTTGAAGGTGGAGACTCAAAAGCTACAGGTACCGATGTGTCCTTTTATAACACTTGTTTCTGGGACTGTACTAGTTCAGGTAACAAGGATCCTGAAAAAGGGAAAGAGTGGTTTTGGACAATGGATATTAACTCAAGTGCCAAAGTGACGTTTTCTGCACCACTGTGTGATGGTGGCTTAAGTGGCACTGAATGCGAGAACCCATTGGATGGAATTTTATTTTTTACCGACCGTGACGCACCAAGTTCCGATGACCCTGGATCTTATCCAGTAAACAGAATAGACAGTAGTGTGGATGCAACATTAACTGGTGCCATTTATACATGGAATCAGCACCTAAAATTTCATTCAAGCTCATCGGGTACCAACGCAAAAGGCCTACTTGTTTCCAAATTTCTCGAAGTTTCTAGCGGCTCTCACGTCAACCTTTCAAACATGAGTGGAGCATCGACTGGTGGGTCCCCACTTAAAAGAGTCACCTTAGTTGAATAAGGACGAACTATGAGCAGACAATTAAATATCGAAACACAAAAAGGACTAGCGATTGTCGAAGCAACCATCGTTTTGCCTGTATTACTATTTCTCTTGCTCATTGTTTTAGACTTTGGCCGAGTTATGTATGCCGGTGTTATTACCTCTAGTGCAGTTCGTCATGCCGCTGGATACGGTGCACTAAACCCTAGCCTATCTATTGATTACACAGGTATGGTCAATGCTGCTTTGAATGATGCTAGCAACCTACCCTTAAATGAGGCGAATACTCAAGCGCTTACGGTTAATGCTTCACGCATCTGTCGCTGTGATAACCTAATAGCTGAAGTCGACTGTACGACGGCAAGTTGTAGCTCACAGCTTGAAGTTTATGTGGAGGTCTCTGCAACGCGTAATTTCAATACCCTTATCTCATACCCTTTCGTTCCCTCTTCTATTCAGTTGCAGCGTACAGCATTAGTAAGGCTTCAGTAATATGATTAATAAGACCCGCTATAAGAAAACTCAAAAAGGAACGACAACTGTCGAGGCCTCAATAGTAGGTCTAGTTTTGTTCATGGTCATTTTTTTAATATTGGAAGGCAGCGTATTAATTTTTAATTACAATACGGTCGCTCATGGCGCTCGAGAAGGTGCTAGATTTGCGGCTGTAAGAGGTAGTGAAGCTGGCATAGATAAACGACGGACAGCCGATTCCCCAACAACGGATCAGCAAATAAAAGATTATATACAATCGAAAACATCAGCTTCAGATTTAGTGATAACCATCAATTGGGAGTTAGATGGTAATAACGTGCCTGATCTATCATCGGGAAAGTTCGTTGAGGTAGAAGTCACGAAAGACTTCATACCAATTACCCCTTTTCTTCCAACGATAACCCTTAATAGTAAATCGACATCTGTTATCTACTATTAACGCAGTAAAAAACAAAAAGGCCTTCATTTATGAAGGCCTTAGCATATATCAATTATTGCTTATTACTTACGACGCTTCTGAACATCGCTCGCTAGCTGACGCAATACTTTTTCTGTTTCTTCCCAACCAATACATGCATCAGTGATGCTCTGACCATAGGTAGGCTCTGTACCCTCAACGATATCTTGACGACCTTCAACAAGGTGACTTTCAATCATCACACCAAAGATTGCATCGTTGCCGCCTGCAATTTGGCTACCGACATCTTCAGAAACCAATGTTTGACGCTGATACTGCTTCAAGCTGTTCGCGTGGCTGAAATCAACCATCACTTTTTGACGTAAACCCGCTTTTTCAAGCTGCGCTGAAATATCATTTACGTGTTCTGCACTGTAGTTTGGCTCTTTACCGCCACGAAGAATGATATGACAGTCTTCATTACCCGCAGTTGAAACAATCGCTGAATGGCCGTATTTCGTTACTGATAAGAAGTGGTGTGGTGCACTTGATGAACCAATGGCATCTGTTGCGATTTTAATATTGCCATCAGTACCATTCTTAAAGCCAACAGGACAAGAAAGACCAGACGCAAGTTCACGGTGAACCTGTGATTCTGTTGTACGAGCACCAATGGCACCCCAGCTGATAAGATCGCCCATGTATTGTGGCGTAATCATATCAAGGAACTCACCAGCAGTTGGGACACCCATATCCGTTAAATCAAGCAGCAATTTACGACCAATGCGTAAACCATCGTTTAACTGGAAGCTGTTGTCCATGTACGGGTCGTTAATTAGACCTTTCCAGCCAACTGTCGTACGTGGTTTTTCAAAATAAACACGCATTACAACTTCAAGATCACCTTTCAGCTCTTCACGAAGAACTTTCAGTTTCTGTCCATACTCAAACGCTGCCTTTGGATCATGAATAGAACATGGGCCAACAATAACCAATAGGCGATCATCATCACCATTTAGCATATTGTGAATAGACTGGCGTGCTTGAAAAACAGTCTCTGAAGCACTTTCCGTTGCTGGAAAACGTTCTAAAACGGCAACGGGTGGTAATAGTTCTTTAATCTCGCGAATGCGAACGTCATCTGTCTTATGCATCATTACTTCCTGAATATACTCTCCTGCCAATCTCACGGTGTAAACCTTAGTGTACAAACATGGTTGACAGTAAATTTCTCGTCGAATTGACTTTAACTTATCTTCTTATTATGGGCAGTGCAAACCCTAATTAACAATAATCGCTAATTTATTTGATTTTGCATATAAATCAGACAATCACATCTAGTTCTGTGGATAAAACCGCTCTAATTCTCGAATGCACAAACATTACTTTGAAAAACTCGTTGCAAAACCATAACATGGATTCAATAACTTATATCATTACGAGGTGTGTAATGACTGATACTCCGGTCATATCGTTTCAAAATATCGATAAATGGTACGGTGACTTTCACGCGTTGAAAGACATTAACCTCTCCATAACGCGTGGTGAGCGATTAGTTATTTGCGGGCCATCTGGTTCAGGGAAATCAACGTTAATCCGTTGCATCAATGGCCTTGAAAAGTTTAATCATGGACAGCTATTTATTTGCGGTCAGCCTCTTGATAGTAAACATTTAAAGGCTATTCGTGGCACTGTCGGCATGGTATTCCAACACTTTAATCTCTTTCCTCATATGACAGTGCTAGAGAATCTTACTCTCGCCCCACGCCGTACTTTAAAACTCAGTAAAGCTGAGGCCACCGATTTAGCAATGAAGTACCTTGAGCGTGTTCATATTGCTCATCAGGCCGATAAATACCCCGCTCAACTTTCTGGAGGCCAACAGCAGCGCGTTGCGATTGCACGTTCACTGTGTATGAAGCCAGACATTTTGTTGTTTGATGAGCCAACATCAGCCTTAGATCCAGAGATGATCCGAGAAGTATTAGATGTCATGAAAGAGCTCGCTGTCGAGGGTATGACAATGGTGTGTGTAACGCACGAGATGGGTTTCGCCCGTCAAGTTGCTGATCGCGTTGTCTTTATGGATGAAGGTGAAATTGTTGAAATTGCCCCACCAGCACAACTATTCGACTCGCCACAGCACCCTCGTACTCAAGCTTTTCTTGAGCAAATTTTAAGTTATTAATCTGCCATGACCATAAGAAAATCAAACACCATTAAATCAATTTCAGCTATTGGCCTA
The DNA here is from genome assembly GCF_050336715.1 of Photobacterium makurazakiensis. Taxonomy (NCBI): domain Bacteria; kingdom Pseudomonadati; phylum Pseudomonadota; class Gammaproteobacteria; order Vibrionales; family Vibrionaceae; genus Photobacterium; species Photobacterium makurazakiensis. Next base: position 35,195 of record NZ_JAKJSJ010000055.1, on the reverse strand, counting down.
AAGGTGAGTAAGCCTTTCTTTTCAGGTGTATTACAAATTGCTTTTGTGGCCATTGGCTTATACTGGCTACTAAATGCTGGTGCGGATGCAATGAACTACCGTTGGCAGTGGTATCGAATACCGCAATACCTTTGGTTTTTTGAAGATGGTAAATGGTTTCCTGCTGAATTATTAGAAGGCCTTCGGGTCACACTGGAGATTTCAGCCGTTAGCCTTGTATGTACTTTAGTTATCGGGCTAACAGTGGCATTACTGCGACTGTCAAACTCTATTGTTGGCCGTATTATCGCTCGAACATATATAGAATTAATTCGTAATACGCCTTTATTAGTACAAATTTATCTACTGTATTTTGTCTTTGGACCAGTACTTGGCCTCGAACGATTTACAACGGCCGTTCTGGCTCTCTCTTTATTCCAAGGTGCTTATACGGCCGAAATATTCCGGGCTGGGATCACCAATATCGATAAGGGGCAATTTGAAGCTGCAGACAGTTTGGCCTTATCAAAATTTAATAGCTATCGCTTTGTTATTCTACCGCAAGTAATCAAACGTATACTGCCACCGCTCACCAATGAATCGGTCTCTCTGGTTAAAAACTCATCCATCGTCAGTGTTATGGCTATCTTTGATTTAACCACAGAAGGTAGAAACATCGTTGCTGACACAGCAATGCCTTTCGAGGTCTGGTTCACAGTTGCAGGGATCTACTTATGCGTCACGCTAGTTCTTTCAGGATTTGCCGCTTGGCTTGAACATAAACTTGCAACACCTAATTACTAACTAACCGAAACTCATACACCTAAGCAAATACCTAGATATATCAATGGACGTATTTATCTTCAACAGGAGAAAGGAAGCATGAAAAAAGTCATATCGCTTTTATTTGCCGTTTTTGCCTTCGCTATGGCAACAACAGCTAATGCAGCAGATAAAACAACTCTCACCGAAATCAAAGAGCGTGGCACGCTACGAGTCGGCTTATCCACGTTTGTCCCTTGGGCCATGCGAGACAAACAAGGTGAGCTGGTTGGTTTTGAAGTCGATGTTGCTCGCCGCCTAGCAAAAGATGCTGGATTAAAAGTTGAATTTATTCCAACGGCTTGGGACGGTATTATCCCTGCTCTATTAGCAGGAAAATTTGATGTCATCATTGGTGGCTTATCGATTACGCCAGAGCGAAACATGAGCGTACTCTTTACCACACCTTATGCTCATTCTGGGGTTCAACTTGCTGCTCACAAAGGGAATTCAGCAGGTAAAACAACCATTGATGATTACAACAAGCGCAGTATTACACTGTCTGTTCGCCGTGGTGCTTTCACCGTACAAACAGCAAAGAAATACTTCCCGAAAGCAAAGCTTCGTCAGTTTGATGATGATGCACAAGCATTCCAAGAAGTCTTAAACGGTAATGCGCATGCAGTCTTAGCCTCTTCACCGAAGCCGGAACAAATGGCGATTCAATATAATGATAAGCTTTACATCCCCTTCCAAGAGCGTCTAAGCCGAGGCTCTGAGGCATTTGCGATTCGTCATGGGGAATTTGATTTACTTAACTTTTTCAATAATTGGATCTTGCTACGCACAGAAGATGGCTGGCTAGAAGAACGTCATGATTATTGGTTCACGACACTTGACTGGGAAGGTCAAGTCGTAGAAGGACAATAACCCTTGTCACAATCGTCGACTCAACCATTGCCGAGAAGTTCATTCTCGGCAATACCTAAATTCAATAAGCTTGATGGCATGCTGCTATTAATAGTGGCTTGTTTTGTTGGCTGGCTCTGGTATCGCTCATCGGCTGGTATTCACTACCAATGGAACTGGGATAGAGCCTTTCAGCTTATCATGTCAACAGGCCGAAATGGTGATCTACCCTATTTCTTCCAAGGGTTAATAGCAACACTACGTTTAAGCCTTTGGGGCATGCTCTTTGCCGGACTACTCGGTTTAATGCTCGGACTTGCTCGGCGATCTACGCTTATTTTTCTTCGACTTCCAGCACAAGCTTATATCCAGTTGGTGCGTAATATCCCCCCTCTGGTTTTTGTGTTTATTTTTTACTTTTTCATCTCTAGCCAGCTTGTACCAGCAATTGGTTTAGAGGGGATCCTTCGTCATACACCAGAAAACATTAACGGCCTGCAATCCTTCTTATTTGGGCCTGCAGCATTATGGGAGAACCTTTTCTCAGGCGTTTTATGCGTTGGCTTGATTGCCGCGGCCTATATTGCAGAAATTGTACGATCTGGTATTGATGCTATCGCTCAAGGTCAATGGGAAGCTGCCGATTCATTAGGCTTATCACGCTGGGATCGCTTTAGGTTTGTCATTTTCCCTCAGGCACTTAGTGGTATTGTGCCACCATTGGCTGGACAGTTTATTTCTCTGGTGAAAGACTCTTCAATTATCTCGTTAATCTCCATTCAAGAGCTGACATTTGTAGGCAGTGAGATGGCAAATTCTTCAGGCCTTATCTTTGAGATATGGCTACTTGTCGGCGCAGGGTACTTAGGGCTATGTCTAAGCCTGTCTTTCCTCTTTAGCCGATTAGAAAAACATAGCCAAAAGCATACGATCAGATAATTTTCTAGATGGTAGATAGTTTTCTAGATGGCAAATGAAAAACGGGAGCAATTAAGGCTCCCGTTTTATTTGAAAAAAGCTAAGCTTACGATTATTTTGCTCTCGGTCACCCATGTGCTCCATACCAATCTTTTTCATCACTTGGCGAGCAGACATATTACGCGTGGATGTAAACCCGACAATACTCGCAAAACCACCTTCTTGAAAACCGTATTCTAGGATGGCCTTACCAATTTCTGTTGCATAGCCTTGCCGCCAATGCTCTTCACAAATCGTCCATTCTATTTCTGCTATACCGTCATTTTCACCATAAGGGTTTAGCCCAACTCTACCAATAAGGGTATCGCACTCAGCCAGCAGTAAGGGGCAATTAAAAAATCCCCCTTTCCATTTCCAGCCCATTTTATTGGCATAGCACCAATCAAGCACTGCTCTGGCTTTCTCTTCTGTCCATGGGGGCTCGTCGGTATAGGTATGAACTGACTGGTTGGACATAATCCGGTGTAAGCTGGGCATATCGCCTTCATGCCATGGACGCACATATAGACGCTGTGTTCGTATGCTCGGCGTGATTTCTAGAATCATTTTCATCCCTCATAGTTGAGATTGAGTCAGCCGACTCAATCTCTGCCCCAGTTAATCCGACATATATGTCTGTACAATTCACCTCATAGGTATAACTTATAAGTCTAGAACAATTAAAAGCAATTCACCTCTAAGCTCGCCTGACGATTAAGAACGACGATTACCAGTTCGAGGACGATCGTCAAACTTGTCGGCTAACTCAGGCCATAACACTTTAAAGTCGATACTGTCTTCTAACATATCTGCGACGCGATCAATTCCTTGTTCCCGTAACAAGTCAAAGTCAGGCGTTTGTGTTGCCTCTAAACCAGCCCATGACAATATGGCATCACACGCTGCCTGTTGTTCAAATATGCCGTGTAGATAAGTACCAAACACTTGGCCGTCTACACCCATTTGACCATCAGGGCCATCTGTTAAGTATACAGGGGCATCGTCAAGAACGCCTGTTGTCACACCAGCATGAATTTCATAACCAGTTACCATCACCTCAGGCTGCTCTGGTAAGCGAAGCTTCCCTTTAGTTTGCTTTAGCTGCTTATCTGTCGCTAACAGGGTTGACGTTTGTAGGTAGCCAAGACCAGTGCTGTTACCCGGCGTGCCTTCGATACCATCAGGATCGGAAATAGATTCCCCAAGCATTTGATAGCCACCGCAAATCCCCATGACCTTACCACCAAGACGTAGGTGTCGTGCGATTTGCTTATCCCACCCTTGTTCCCGTAGATAAGCGAGATCATCACGTACACTTTTCGTACCTGGAATGATAATAAGATCTGTCGGTGGAATTTGTTCACCTTTACCAACAAATTGTAAATTAACCTGCGGGTGCATACGCAGTGGATCAAAGTCAGTATGATTACTCACACGTGTTAGCACRGGAACAGCGACATTTAGCTGCTGTTCTGCAGCTTCAACTTGCTGCGCATTAATGGCATCTTCCGCTTCCAGCATCAAACCATGAAGATAAGGCAGCACACCTAGTACAGGTTTTCCGGTCTTTTCTTCCAACCAATCTAAGCCTGACTCTAATAGCTTGATGTCACCACGAAAGCGATTAATGACAAAACCTTTTACACGTTTTTGCTCTGATTCAGACAGCAATGCCAAGGTGCCGTAAAGGTGGGCAAATACACCTCCACGGTCGATATCTGCAACAATGATCACCGGTACATCCGCTTCTTCTGCAAAGCCCATATTAGCGACATCGTTTTCGCGTAGATTTATTTCTGCCGGACTACCCGCGCCTTCAATGATAACCATTTCATATTCGTCTTGAAGCAGGTTGAATGACTCCATGATGGGTGTCATCACCACTTTTTTATAGTTGTGGTAACCTAATGCATCCATATCTGCGAGCGCTTTACCTTGCACGATAACTTGCGCGCCGATATCTGTATTTGGCTTAAGAAGAACTGGGTTCATGTGCACGGTTGGCTCTACGCGGCATGCTTGTGCCTGCACCGCTTGTGCTCGTCCAATTTCACCGCCATCTTTTGTTACTGCGCTATTAAGCGCCATATTCTGCGACTTGAACGGCGCAACCTTAATCCCTCGGCGTGCTAATACACGGCATAAACCGGCAGAAAGTACACTTTTACCTGCGTCCGAGGTAGTCCCCTGAACCATTAAACATTTATTATTCAATTAGTTAATTCCAAGCTATAAAAAACGAAAATAACATGAGCGTATAATCAGTCACATTGAATTCCATATGAAATTTCTGACTGAAAAATTATTTGGTACACTTTTTGGTACACAGAAGATTTGGTACAAACTGTTGCTCATTATTAGAAATAGCATCATATCATAGGGTATTCAGCTAGAACCGATACAACTTCACTGCTTTGAAATGTTCCCCATTGTGCAACTCCTTCACCACCAGCAAATGTTTTAGTTTACCCCTCTACATATCCCCCCACCAGATCCTTTAATGTGAACTTTCCTTTTTAAAGTAGGATTAAAAAAATGAAATACAGTAAAGTTACGCAACAAGAGCTTTAATCAGAACAATTGATCCCTCGAAATCAAGTGGCAGAGCTTCTGGGCATTAAGCCGCTCACTCTATATGGCTGGATTCAGGATGGTACTTTTGATTTGCCCGCCTACAAAATTGGTAACCGCTATCACTATCGCTTAGTCGATGTGCAAGTGTATATCAATGACTGTGAGATCAAATAAAGGAATCTGTTTAAAAAAATAGCATGCCCTTTTGCCTAAGCGAAAACAGCCAAAGGTCACTCGCAAAAAATCCGAAGTTAGATATCAACTTATAACACTAAGTGAAAATCGCCTTGACCTTTCTTTCTCAAAGTGGCGGCACAATCAATTTAAACGGTACACTGCACTATATATTCATCTTAAATTATCGAATGTGATGATCGCTCATACCCCATTCATATTTACCCCGACATGCCATTATTCGAGCATACCCATCAAGAGATATAGTGGATAAAACACAACAGCGAGATGAAACATATGAAGGATAAACACTACCGAACAAAAGAAGAGCTCACGCTCGTTTCTGGAGAAACCGTTGCTCGCATGCTTGATATAACTAAAGAGGAATTTGATAAACTAGTTAACATTGGGGTGTTCTTTTGCCCTACTTACAAGGTCGGAAACCTCAAGCGGTATAGCCTTAATGACGTAGTAGTCTTCATAAATGGCTGCAAACTACCGGAAGGGAATCGGTACGTGGCACCCGTTGGGCATGTTAAACAATATTAGGATTCAGTAGCATTGGTCAGTCAACAACTGACAAACTGATTGAAGACTGAAGTCTCGAACTGTCATTGTGTGCCTAGATGGTTTTCAGTTTAAACGCACTTGCCAACAGATACCCCATACTATGACAGCATTAATCGCTTCATAAGGTGTATTATATGCTTTGCTTGTCATATGTTTTGCTTGAAACACACCTCTGGACAAAGGCGATTTAGGCGTATTGTGCTAAACCTCTTAAATTAGATTAGATTAGATTAGAAAAGTATCTTGAAACCATAGTCTCTTGTATGGGAAATTATCCCAATGCGAGCGCAATAATTGCTTTTTGGATTGATGGGAACTGTATTTTTGTAAGACAGACCTCTGCTTTTGAAAACTCATGTTCTTGAATTAAGTGAGTAATAGAGTCCAAAGATAACTGTACACCTTCTGGTTCAAACACATACCCCTTACCTGCTTCCTTAACTACGTAACAATTGCCGTTACTATCAATTAAACGATCTGAGCAATCCCAAATTAAAGCATCTAACTCATTGTTCAATTGGGCTTCGGAGGCCAAATATAGTAGCTCCGAATCACCCTCTATTTTGAAAACGCATGGCCAAAGGATCATATTCTAACTCCGTAAATAAAACGCTGCATTAAGGTGCAGTCAGCGCTTGCCTATACTTTGAACGAAGCGAAAGCGGCAAGCGTTGCGAATCACTATTAAATGCTTGTATGTTGTAACTTAAGGCGCCTTCGTTTCTATGTTTAACTGTCCTGCCAAACCTGCCTCACGATGAACGCTTAAAGCCTTGAACTCTTCCGACGACGTCATTTCAATAAGAGCTTGTCGTGATGGGTATCTAACTATTACAAATGAATCCCAGAGGTCTTCAACCTGACCTAGAATTAGACTTGTGATTTCCGAATAGAAAACCACTTTTGCACCGTATTTCTCAAGAATTTTCGCCATCGGGTGACCATACAAATCGTATGCTTCCCTACCCGTTAAAGTTGATTCACGACCATCTGCATATTCCGCTTTTTCTCGAAACTTGAATAGGTTCAACAAATGAATCTCACCAGAATCAGGTGAAGATTTCAGTATATCCATCTGGCTATCTGATGGGTAAAGTTGATTAAGAACTTCCATTTCTTCTCCTTCACATAACGCCTATTAGACGGAAACACTCCGCTTTTTCTTTCCGTCTATCTTGCTCAAATATTATATAAAATTCAAGGGTACCAATGCTTTATTTGTAGTTTAATTAGAGGATTACGGAAAAATCCGCCTAGTAAGCAAGGAGCTGTTCATTAGCTGTATTTGCTTATTTAAAGTTACAAAAACGTATCAGGCCGTGCACTCTAACAAGCTTGGGGGAGATTCTTGCTACATAAACTCTGTTAACGATCACTTTTCAGTGAATTCTACGCGTTAACTGGTAAGTTCAACGAATCTAATCGGGTAAGTACTGCTGGGAACCCCTTGCTCTATTGGCTGCCATTTTTCGTGTTTATAGACTGAATAGCTGTCGAAGGCACAAGGAACCCCATTGGCAGTCCTAAATCAACTCGATCCATCAATTGGAAATGTAAATGTGGTGCGGTGGAGTTCCCTGAATGACCGAGTCTAGCAACAACCTCACCACAACAAACTGAATCACCGACTTTATGCTTAACGGAACCAAACTGAACATGAGCAATCAATGCACAACATTGCTCACCTTCAATAATTAGATAATTACCTGTGAGTGCTTCAACTTTCCCTTTTTTGTAGGAGAAAAATACACTATTGAAAAGAGCTAGGCCAACATCACGAACAATATGTAGTCGGTTAYGCTCTTTAATCGAAGTGACCACTTCACGGACTACGCCATCAAATGGAGCATGTATAGGCTCTCCCCAACTATATGAGTGACCTAATCTCACTAAACCGAGCCAGTATTTCCAACGAGGTTGATTGTGCCAACTAATCGAGCCACTCTCATCCTCGACAAGCCTGTAGAAATCATAAGCATAGGTCATCCCCCACTCATAGGTGCCATGACTAGGCACTTGGTCTCCAGGACAATTCAATGCATTCCACTCACCGCGTAGTGGTGGGGAAACTACTATAGGTTCCATCATGTTTCCTATTAATCAGGTGGCAAGTTGCATATATCTAAATAGATTAGCGACATGAAGAAAACTAAGTCAAGTTACGCTTTACCGATGCTAGGATTTAAACAGCGCTAACACCGAATGGGGCATTACCTAGTTAGGAAATTCATTCCCCAAACTAGATCTTACAAATCCAGTCTTCTGAGTGTTTCAAAAGAGATTAGCCAACTACCAACGATCTGAAAGAGCAACGTCAGTTGGAAATTGATGAGAGAATAGGCTTAAAGTATTCATTTTAGATGCTTAGCGAAGTAGGTGGCGGCTTTTTTACTATTTCAAGTTCCTCCGCTTGCTCGGCGAGGAGGCGTTTCAGACGAGCGTTTTCGGCTGCAAGATCAGCCTCGCGTTCACTTGCGGAGTCCTTCCTTGCATTTTTACGCCAGCCATATATTTGGGAAGCATGTAGATTAAGTTGTCGTGTTGCCTCTGGAACCGATGTTTTTTCAGCGAGTTTAAGCGCCTGTTCCTTAAACTCTTCGGTTTGCTTGATAGGTGTTTTAGTGCTTGTCATTATTTACCTCGTTAAGTGATTTTACTCGCTTAACTCGGTGTCTAAAACTGCTGGTTCAGATCACCTCACCCATAAATATGAATGCTCAACTGTCGACTGAACTGATATAGCTTGGTAGTCATCACGTTCATTATCGAYCTAAATTTTTGATGTTTATTACATTTATAGACAGTATTTCTAGTATTGATGTATGGCAAACACTATCTTAGAAACAAGAAACAGGTTTATGGATTAACCTAATTAGCACTATGAAAATATAAAGGGATGTAAATAATTAGTGGCAGATAACCAAGAAAAATCAAAACCGCTACTGGACAGTGGTAAACATCAATACTCTCTCCTTGGGTTTGTGGTGTTTCCCGCTTTCCTTTTTCTTGCGTCAATCTTTTACTACCAACCCTCCCCCACAGGCTTGCGATGGTCGACATCATGGGTTCCCAGCCTAGATATCAATTTCAGCTTACAACTTGATGCCCTCTCTTTTGTCTTTGTCGGCTTAATCAGTTGTATTGGCTTTTTTATCCAACTCTACGCATTGGCATACATGAAAGGTAAAGCCGAGCGCTTTTCTTTCCACCTCTACCTAACGCTGTTCATGCTATCTATGCTTGGACTGGTCCTGAGTGACAACATCATATTGCTGTTTGTCTTCTGGGAACTCACGACTATTACTTCATACTTGCTTATCGGCTTCAATCATGAAAATGAAAAGTCCCGCAAGAATGCGCTGCAATCTCTAGTCGTCACTGGCGCAGGAGGCCTAGCGCTATTAGCTGGGCTGATATTACTGGGGCAAATTGCAGGAAGTTATGAGTTAAGTAACATTATCGACATGGCCGTATCGGATAAAGAAACCCTCTCCCAACATCCTTTCTTTACACCGTCATTGATACTGATATTAATCGGGGCTTTCACCAAATCAGCGCAATTCCCTTTTCACTTCTGGCTACCGGGTGCCATGGCGGCACCGACTCCCGTCAGCGCTTTTTTACACTCGGCGACGATGGTCAAGGCTGGAATTTATCTACTGGCCAGACTTTCACCCATATATGCCAGCAGCGACCTCTGGTTTTACTGCCTCATCACGGTTGGTGGCTTTACAGCATTGTGGTCAGCTGTAATCGCACTGATGCAAAAAGATCTCAAGCTCATGCTGGCGTTCAGTACCAATACCATACTCGGGATCCTTACGTTACTACTTGGTATCGGCACTGAAACCGCACTCGCAGCGGCTATCTTATTCATTCTCGCTCACGCCTTTTATAAAGCCTCTTTGTTCATGGTGGTCGGCAATATCGACAAAGCAACAGGAACGCGTGATATAAGGGTGCTTTATGGCTTAAAGGCCGTACTAATATTCAGCTTCGCTTCTGGCCTTATCGCTGCGCTATCTAAAGCCGGTATTCCACCATTACTTGGTTTCTTGAGTAAAGAGTATGCCTACAAGGCAGGGCTGGAAGTCCATGGTATTGTCATGTTTGCCTTGGTCATGATTAATGCAGTAATGGTCGCCTTAGCCATTGCAGTAATTTCACAGCCATTTTTACGGGAAAAAATCGAAGACAACCCCACAGTAAAATCTATCGAGGCAGAAGTTGGTTTTTGGATCCCGCCAATGGTATTGGCCTGCTGTAGTGTCATCGTCCCAACTCTCGGCTTGGGCTGGTTAAATGAATACGTACTTTCCACCGCCATTTTTGAGATCAATCAAGTTGAGCAATCCAGTCCGGTTAAGTTATGGCAAGGGATAAATCTGCCCTTAATAATGAGTGCTGTCACTTTGGCTTTGGGGATCCTCATATATAAAAATATGCCTGTGGTTACAGCGGTATTAAATAAGTTACTTAGCCCTCTTCCTATTGCAAGTCAGGTTTTTGAAAAGTGCATGGCATTGATGTTATCTGTTGCCACTTGGCAGACAGAACGGCTACAGCAACGCCGGCTTAGCGTTTATGCCTTACTTTTCTTCTCGGTACTGGCCGCGATTCTATTGTTGAGTCCAATCCATCCCTCAGGTGAATTCCTCGAGCGCATCCGTGTTGTCCAGTTATACGAAGTAGCCATCGCATTGCTATTGGTGACAGCGGCCCTGCTCTGTGTCTTCTCAAGCTCTCGTCTACTTTCAATTGCAGGTCTCGGCGCAATTGGCTTTTTGATGACCTTGGTCTTCATGATATACAGTGCACCTGACGTAGCAAAAACCCTGCTGTTAGTCGAAACCTTGATGGTGGTATTTGTCGCCCTCTTAATTCGTCACTTACCCCATTTCAGCACCGTGGCAAAGCACTCAGTTACCCGGCGGGGTTTCCATGCTTTCATTGCTGCAGTTATCGGCGTATCAGTCACAGCCTTGCTTGTCACTATCACTAAAGCTCCCTTGGACTCTCCGCTCGCGGACTTCTTTGCTCAGAACAGCGTACCAGGAGGTCATGGCCGGAATATCGTCAACGTCATTCTGGTCGACTTCAGGGCCTTTGATACCATGGGCGAAGCCATTGTCGTGGTCATAGCCGCGATTGCAGCTATCAGCTTGTTCCAAAACCAGTCCCGACAGCAGAACCGAATTCAATCTCTGATTTTCGGTACCACCGCCCATATCGTTTCCGTTCTGATGATGATTTTCTCTCTTTACCTCTTGCTCCGCGGGCACAACTCACCGGGTGGTGGGTTCATTGGAGCACTGATCGCCGTCATCGGCTTAACCCTACTTATTTTCGCCGAGTCGCCACAATACGTCAGAGAGCGACTGGGCTATCAACCAATGAACATAGCTTTGTTCGGGGTCTTCCTTAGCTTGCTAGCCGGAGGAATAGGCTTTGTTATGGGGCAGCCATTCTTGACCGGGATTTGGTGGAAGGAGATTTTACCATTAGGCACACCACTGATTTTCGATGTCGGCATCTATCTTGCCGTAATTGGAGGCGTGCTCGAGGTATTGTTACGCGTCAATGAGGAGCTCGATTGATGGAAATACTATGGAGCTTGGTCGTTGGGGTATTTGTTACAGCCGGGGTTTACCTCATGCTGGAACGCCACATTATCCGCATCCTGCTTGGACTTATTTTAATCAGTAACGCCGTCAATTTAGCCATTTTCACTGCAGGACGGCTTACACCTGGCAATCCGCCGCTGATTGATGCTAATTCTGTATTGCCGCCGGAGGGTGCCGCGGATCCCCTGCCGCAAGCACTTATTCTAACTGCCATCGTTATTGGCTTTGGGTTATTGGTTTTCGCATTGATGTTGCTGTACCGAGCATACATTGAAACAGGGTCTGCTGATGTCGATGCCATGCAACGTTCAGAGGAGGACCAATGACCTCAGCTTGGCTCACATTACCTGTTGTTATATCGCTACTGACCGCAACCGGTGCTTTTTTTGTCCGCCACAACCACAAGGCCATCAACTGGATTAGCGGTTCAAGCGTTATTCTGTCTGTATTTTGTAGTGTGCAGTTATTAGCTGACATCACCACAAACGGTCCTTATGCCGTGGCATTTGGTAACTGGATGGCCCCTTTTGGCATCGTGTTTGTTGCTGACTTCCTTGCTGCCGCGATGACTGTCATAACCGCAATCATTGGTGCCGTTACGGTGTTTTACGCCATGGCCGATCTCAAGCACAAGCCCTCTTACGGCCTCTATCATGTCTTGTTCCATGTGTTACTGGCGGGGGTATATGGTGCGTTTTTGACAGGTGATATCTTCAACCTGTATGTATGGTTCGAGGTGATGCTCATCGCTTCATTTGGCCTGATGATTGTCGATGCCGAGCGTAAGCAAATTGATGGTGCCGTCAAATACGTCCTGCTCAACTTAATCTCGACATTGGTATTCTTGTTGGCGATAGGCTTAACCTATGGTGCAACAGGAACCCTCAACCTCGCAGATTTACATTTAAAGCTCCCATATGTGGAAGCGCAAACCACTACCTTGCTATCAGCGCTATTTCTATTTACGTTTGCGATTAAATCAGCTTTATTTCCGCTGTTCGCTTGGCTTCCAGCTTCATATCACACCCTACCCAGCGCCGTTGTTGCCTTATTTGCAGCCTTACTGACCAAAGTGGGGGTTTATGCCCTGATCCGTGTATTCACCCTGCTATTTCCACTAACCGAGACCAACTGGCAACCTCTATTAATCTGGATCAGCGGACTGACTATGCTTACTGGTGTATTGGGCGCTGCCAGCCAATTTGATATCAAGAAGATCCTTTCGTTTCATATTATTAGTCAGATTGGCTACATGATGATGGGTTTGGCTTTGTATACCCCAATTGCAATTGCTGGTGCAATTTTCTATATCATTCACCACATCATCGTAAAGGCCAATTTATTCTTAATTGGCGGCTTTATTGAGCGTAAATACGGGACAAGCCAGTTGCGCCATTTAGGTGGTGTTTACAAGGCCACGCCATGGCTTGCCTTTTTGTTTCTTATCCCTGCTTTTTCACTAGCCGGTTTCCCACCACTTTCGGGGTTCTGGGGTAAATTTCTGGTTATCAAAGCCAGCATTATCAATGATTACAATTTGCTGGCGGCCACGGCACTGGTGGTTGGTCTACTGACGATTTTCTCTATGACAAAAATTTGGAGTGAAGCCTTCTGGAAAGCACCTGCACCAGAGCTAACAGAACAGGATCTCTCCCTACCGACCAAGCTGCTGTATTGCTTGCCCATTGCTACGTTAACACTCATGACAATCACTATCGGGCTTGTCGCTCAGCCTTTCTACGAGTTTGCCAATGAAGCAGCAGAGCAATTACTAAACCCAATACAGTATGTTCAAACTGTTCTGGGCGAGCAGTAAAGGAAGTAAAGATATGAGTTATTTTATTCTAAACCTATTTCTTGCCATGGCTTGGACACTGATCAACGGCCAATACAGCAGTGTAGATTTTATTGTCGGCTTTGTTGTTGGCTACTTTACCCTTAGCCTATGCCAGCCATTCGGTTTGAAAACTAGCTACTTTAAAAAATTCACCGCTTTCGTAAAACTCATCATCTATTTCTGCTACGAAATGATCGTATCTGTCGCCAAAGTGGTCTGGGATGTCATCACGCCAACCCATTTGAGCCAGCCGGACATTGTCTACGTTCCGCTAGATGCAGAGACCGACCTAGAAATTACCTTATTAGCTAACATGGTGTCATTAACACCGGGCAGTTTGAGCCTCGATGTCACGCCCGACAAGAAGTATCTTATCTTGCATGTGATGTTTGCCCCTGATCATGAAAGTGTCAAGCAGGACATTAAGCAAGGTATGGAAGCGCGGATTTTGGAGGTAACACGTGGCTGATTTCCTTCAGGTAAGCATTCAACTCTCCTACATCGGCTTGATAATCAGCTTGGTGCTGGCCTTTATACGCCTAATACTCGGTCCAACCTTGGCTGACCGGGTAGTTGCGTTGGATCTGATTTCTTTCGTTACTATTGGCTTTATTGCCGTCTATACCCTAGACAGCGGCCAAAAATCACTGCTCGATGTTGCCATCACACTCGCTTTAGTTGCATTCCTCGGCACTATTGCCTTTGCACGGCTTATCACCAAGCAAAAACAGGATAAGGGCTAACAATGGAGATTTTAATAAGCTTACTTTTACTTTTTGGAACCTTTTTTACCCTAGTTGCCAGTCTCGGTATCGTTCGGATGCCGGACCTTTATACTCGCATGCATGCTGCTACAAAAGCAGGTACCGTAGGTGTTTGTTTTCTATTATTAGCGGTACCCTTTTCAATACCAGAAGTCACTGTTATCTCGCGTGTTATCGGCACGATATTATTCCTTTTTATCACTGCCCCTGTAGCCGCCCACTTGCTCGGTAAAGCAATGCACCAAATAAACTATAAGATTTGGCGTAATGAGAAGTAGATAACGTGCTACTTGATTCTAGCCCTAGGAATCTCCTTCCCTAGGGCAAACATAGCCTGTCGATTCACTATATGCCTCACGACCCAAACCAAGCGGTTACCCTCTCCTTTAAGCTAGCATTCTTGCTCCAAATCCAATAAATCCCTTCTTCCAGTTCTTTCACCGTCATGTTTTTGGGATAATACACAGGAGGGCTACCATCATACTTTGACCAATCCATGGTTAAGAGCCTCCCTTCTTGTTTGAGCTGATTGAAAGTCTCAGAACCGGGAGATGGGATCATATAGTGAGGAATTACCTTATCTACCTTTATGTCTTTAACAAACTTCTGTGTTTGCTCGAAGATTGAGGCGTCATGTTCATCGAAATCGAACAGAAAGTCTCCCCATACTTCAATGCCGTAGCGCTTAATTTCAGCAATGTACCCCTTCATTTTTGATGGCTTCACAAAGCCTTTCTTCTGCGCCTTCAAGGCCTCTTCTTACGGGGTTTCTATACCTAATAATACCGCTTTGAACCCAGCTTTTGCCGCTGCGCTAAGCAACTCTTTATCACGGGCTATTAAGACCGTGGTTTCACCATAGAAACTCATCTTAAGCGGCTCAATCGCTAAAAACAGAGCCATTGCATATTCACGGTCATAGGTGAGATTATCAGCGACTTGAACGGCGCAACTTTAATACCCCGACGTGCTAACACACGACATAAACCGGCGGAAAGTACACTTTTACCTGCGTCAGACGTTGTTCCCTGCACCATGAGTGCTTTAATTGTGGATAGCATTATTGACTCGCTTTAAATCTATTACGTATTTATGTTGATTCGACGTTTATTGAAAACGTTGCTCTACAGGCCATTGCATTCGATGCCAATGCTTTCCTTGCTCATCGGTATAAACCGTGACGCGGTAACGTGCTGCATAGGGTAGATCAACACATTGTAGATAAGCAGCATCCTTTGGCATTGCAAGAAGCTGCCTCATTAATTGTTTCATGACGCCAGAATGGGTAACAAGCAAAATACGTTGCCCATGAAATTGCTCAAGCAGTACTTGCCATGCTTTTTGTATGCGAGTATCAAAATCAACAAGCTTTTCGCCACCATGTGGTGTGGTCAGCCACGGGTTCTCCCAATACTTGGTCAGTGAATCTGCATGTTTCTGCCAAAGCACGTTTTTATCTTGTCCATCCCACTGGCCGAAGTTTAATTCTTGCCATTGCTCTTGAGCCTGTACGGGCAGCGACAAATTATCTGCATACTGCTCCGCGAATACACGACAACGCGCTAAAGGAGATGTCACCACCTGCTCGACATCATCTAAGCCTTTTACAGCAAGTGACATTTGAGATAGCCCCTTTTCTGTTATGGCAAAATCTGTATGTCCACGCAAACAGCCATCT
Organism: Photobacterium makurazakiensis; assembly: GCF_050336715.1. NCBI lineage: Bacteria > Pseudomonadati > Pseudomonadota > Gammaproteobacteria > Vibrionales > Vibrionaceae > Photobacterium > Photobacterium makurazakiensis. The sequence goes on along the minus strand of NZ_JAKJSJ010000055.1, from coordinate 19,367 downwards.
CCATCAGGCAAACCATGCCTTAGTATGTCAATGCGCGTGATAACCCCGTCACTCATATCAACCTCTTTTAACGGTTATCTTTCAATATTTGCGGTATTCCAGCCGTTACAAAAGTCACCTTATCAACCTGCTGTGCAATCGCTTGGTGCAGCCAGCCACTTTCATCCACAAAACGGCGCGACATCTCCCCCATAGGCACAATACCTTGACCAACTTCATTACTCACTAAAATAATGTGACCTTCAGCCGACGCAAGTGCTGTAAGTAGGCTTTCCTTCTGCTGTTGCCAATCGATTTTTCTATCATCGTTAAACAGGCAATTTGTTAGCCATAAGGTTAAGCAATCAACTAATAAACAATGGTCTGGTTTGCTATAGCGCAGAATAGCTCCAGCTAAATCGAAAGGTTCTTCAACCACTAGCCACTCATGGGGGCGATCTCGGCGGTGACGTTCAATCCGCACAGCCATTTCATCATCACCCGCAGTTGCTGTGGCAATGTAAATAACTGTTTTGCCTGATTGACTGGCAGACGACTCAGCCAGTCGGCTTTTTCCAGAGCGCGCTCCACCCAGTACAAGCTCTGTTATCGCTTGTTGTATTTTTGTACTCACGGCCTACCAACAATCTATTAACTAACTGCAATACACCATTGTAAGAGACTTTTATCGTACAACAAGAAATTTCATCGGCATTTTTTCCTATATAACAATGAAATAATAATAAATAATCGCTACTATCGCACAGCTCAAACTAGGGCATGACGCCCAGTATTATTTTAACTAACAACAATAACGAACCATTCATTATGTATAATTCAGCTCTGCTTTGGCCAGACGGCCTAATTTGGTTTTTTCTCTTAATATCAATCGTAAGCCTCTTCATTCGTCCGAAAGTGTGGCCCATTCCACTAGCGGCGTGCTTTATGGCTGCACTATGGCTTGAGCGGCTTTCTTTTCCGGCGTTGATATATTCACTCATAGGGCTTGGAATTGCATTTTACTCTCGGTACCTCAATGGCTGGCAGAAAATAGTATGCCACCTCACCGTCTTCTTATGGTCAATAGCACTCGTTTTACACTGGATACCAGGGTTTAATAACCTACATGTATTAGACAAAGTCACGACAGGCTCCGGGAGTATTCCTTTTACCTTATACCTCAACCTAGACAAACCATTAATCATCTTTGCAATGTTGCTGCTACTGCCCAACATGCTTGGTGAGCGTCGCTTAATCGAGCCAAAGCAAAAAGTGTTTTTAGCCGTACTTTTTAGTTTATTGCCAATCACAGCGTGGTTACTGGGAATCGTAAAACCTGAGTTATCACTACCTTCATGGATATGGCTTTTTGCACTAAATAACTTACTGCTCACCTGTGTAGCAGAAGAGGTACTCTTCCGTGGCTACTTACAGCGCCAAATTAGCCAATGGCTTTCACCATGGTTAGGGATTGCAGCTGCTAGCTTACTGTTTGGCTTAGCACACTTTGCTGGTGGAATTGAGTTTGTCATTGTCGCAAGTTTAGCTGGTGCTATGTATGGGCTTACCTATTTTTGGACAGGTAAATTATTGTGGGCGATATTGATTCACTTCAGTTTCAACCTTGTTCACCTACTCTTCTTTACCTATCCAATGGCCGTTTGATTTTTACTCTGCAGCAAAGTCATTGAAGATGAACCAAATCTGAATAGCTGGCTCATCAATAATTCAGAACAGATGGTGTTTAATAGCACCATCAACACAAGGAGACTGAATTATGATTAAGAACATCGTTACTGCAATCGCTGCTGCCGCAATTATTCTTCCAACGACGGTATTAGCAGGCGAACATGAACAGAAAAATACCATTAACTACTCTGGCCCGGTAGATACCGTGACAGTTGCCAGTCTACTGGCCGATACTAGCATGTTTACAGAAAAGGACGCTGTAGTTGAGGGGCGCTTAATCAAGCAAATCAATGCCGATACTTTTATCTTTAGCGATGGTACCAAAGAAATCCAAGTTGAAATTGACGATGATATCCGAATGCCACAAGCCATCAACGCAGACACGCGGTTACGTCTTTATGGCGAATATGAAGGTGGAAATACGCCTGAAATAGAGATTGACCGTATTCAACTTCTATAAATCACCGACATTTCAAGCCCTCTCAGTAGGGCTTTTCTGTATCGTTCATAAGAATGAACACATACTCTGAATCGATTATAATTAAACAATTACTTACTTATATTAGATTAAAGGCTCTATTAATAGTTATATTAATGAGGAAGATCACACCTCCGATGTGCAACATTTGCAAACATTTCTAGGTCTGCTTTTATAGGTATGCATGTTAAACTCGTGTTCAGCTGACGAGTTATAAGCTCTAAGAAGCGTGAATATAGGGGCCACGATGTCAGATTCTCTTTTGTTTCATAAAACTTACCTCCATCCAACGAGCAAAGAATGGGTTGTCTTTGTACATGGCGCAGGTGGTAGCTCTTCCATATGGTTTAAACAAATTAAAGCCTATAAACAACACTTTAACTTGTTGCTACTTGACTTAAGAGGTCATGGTCGCTCTAACAATATGTTCCAAGACATGATCAAAAACCCGTACACCTTTAAAACGGTAACAACGGATATTGTGCAGGTTCTAAATCACTTAAAAATCAAATCTGCTCACTTTGTTGGTATTTCTCTTGGCACCATTATCATTCGTAACCTTGCTGAATTAGCGCCTGAACGAGTAAAATCGATGGTGCTTGGTGGCGCTGTTACACGATTAGATGCAAAATCTCAACTTCTCGTACAAGCAGGCAACCTTTGTAAGCACTTCATTCCCTACATGTGGCTCTACGGTTTATTTGCCTACGTTGTTATGCCACAACGTACTCAAAAAGAATCACGCTTATTGTTTATCAACGAAGCAAAAAAGTTATGCCAGAAAGAATTTAAACGCTGGTTTAAACTTGCAGCCGACGTCAACCCCATCATGAAGTATTTCAAAGAAAAGGATTTACCAATCCCGACACTTTACCTTATGGGTGCAAATGACTATATGTTCATCAAACCTGTGAAAGAGATGGTAAGCAAACATAAAAACAGTTATCTCACCGAGTTTGACGATTGTGGTCATGTCTGTAACGTTGAAAAACCTGACGATTTTAACCAGCACTCTATCGAATTTATTCAACGCCACCAGCAAATAGCCGCTTAACTAGCTCTGAGCATCTTTGCTAAGTCGCGAAAACAAAAAAAGCAGCTAAGGCTGCTTTTTTTAATTATTTGGGTTCCGAGCTATCACTAGATAAGCTTGGCGCTTCCCAATAGGTTACGACCTAAAAATGAAGCTAGCTTCTCAGTCACCAGCGCTGGCTGTTCTAGGTTACTGATATGCCCTRCATCTGGGATAATGAAGTATTCACTGCCTGTAATACCATCATGCATCAGTTGAGATTCAAGTACAGGCCTCACTCGATCTTGTGCCCCAACCATAATCAATGTTGGTAGTGCAAACATTTCCGCTAACTCGAACGCATCACGGCGGCCAAACACCATACGGCCAATCTGCGCAAATGATTGTGCTTTTTCTGAATCAGACTCTGCCAACGCCCGCTTGAACTCCGACAAGTAATTAAGCGGCAGGTCTGTCTTTGCTGGTGAAAACTGAAGTGACGCAAAGAAATCAATAAATTCAGGTGTTAGCGCCTTTGCTTCATCCGCTTTTTCCATCATATCGAAGTATTTCGTATGAACAACCTCTGGCTCTAGGCCCACAAACGAATCAAGTAACACAAGAGATTGAACGCGGCTTGGCGCTTGAATCACAAGTTCTGTTGCCCACATCCCGCCAGATGACAAGCCAACTAGAGAAAACTCTTCTACTTCTAATGAATCAACTAACGTTAGTATATCAGCAGCATAGTCAGCTAAAGTTCGTGTTGTTGCAGGAGCTACATCTGATAACCCATGCCCCCAAAAATCAGGCACAATGCAACGGAATGATTGGCTTAACACTTCAATTTGAGGTGCCCACATTTGGCTATCCCACAAATAACTGTGACCAAAAACAACAACAGGCCCTTCACCAATATCTAGATAATTCATGGTTTGCATGCCGATTTTAAATGTTGCCATCTGCTCAATTTCCTTTCGAATTAATTACTGACTCAAAACTCCCACCACAGGCAGGTTAGTATTATTTAACTTAATTGTGCGTAATGATTTTCTAGCTTCTTTACACCCTGCTGATAGAACACCCAAGCAGTAATACCTGCCATAATGTTACCGACCATTGCACCTAAGAAAAGTCCGTGAAGACCACCAAGATATGCTCCCATCCAAATCAACGGCAAAAAGCAAACAAACAGACGCAATGCAGAAATAAATAATGCACGCATTGGCAAGGCTAATGCGTTACACACTGATACCATCAACATACAAACACCCAACGGACCAAGGCTAATTGGCACCCAAGTTAAATGAATGCTTAATACATCACGTACAGCTTCTTCACTGGTTAATAATGTCGTCAATACGGGTATCAGCAACAACAGTACCAAAGCAATAGCACATTGCCACACTAGAATAAATTTCACTGCAATTTTAATAAGCAGGCGGATACTTTGGATTTCACCACGCCCTAACATTCGACCAACCATTGGAGGCATCGACATAGTTAATGCCAAAATAACAACGATTGAGAAAAACTCCATTCTAGAGCCCAATGCCCAAGCTGCAACAGTTGCCGCACCAAAGCTGGCTACCAATTTTGTTGCCAGCATGGAAGACAGTGGTGGTAATAACTGGCTTAACATGGCTGGTGCCATCGTATTCCATAGCTCTTTAATTGACTGGGTAATATCGAGCCCATCCCAATTAAAGGATAACCAGTGCCGCTGCACCACTTTAGGGAATACAGCAAGCATACCAATACCAAAAGCGATTACTGTTGCCCAAGCTGCACCAACTAGTCCCATGTCCAATGTGAAAATAAATATTGGGTCAAGGATCATATTCAAGATGCTAGTCACAACCATCATGATACCCGGTAGCATGGTATTACCATTAGCGCGGCATAAACTATAGGCAAAATACACCATTGCGCCAGTCCATGAACTTAACAACCATGCTGGCCAGTACGCATCAATAATCGGGTAAACCGCTTCTGGCGCACTCAATAATGATAAGATTTGACCTCGTAGGGCCCAAATCATTAAGCAAATAGCAAAAACACTGATCGCGCCTGTCACTATAACCAAGCCTCCAAGTTGCTTGGCACGCTGACTATCGCCCTTCCCTAATACCCGAGATATTAATGAGGTCGTTGCAATACCAAGTCCAACCTGCAAGCCAATAATGACCATTTGCATAGGCAAGGTGAAACCCTGTGCTGCAAGCGGCAACACCCCTAACTGACCAATAAACGCACTGTCTACTAACTGAAAACTAAGCAATGACAACACACCAAATAACATTGGCCATGTCATATTAAAAAGCTGACGCCCGAGGCTTAATTCGCTCAAATCAGTAGAAAGTTTAGATTGTCGCGCCGTTTTATTCGTCATAAAACCCTGCAATATCGTTAAGATGGATCATGGTAGCTTCATACCGGCCCAATAAGCCAGCGCTAAAAAATACACTTATATAACAACAAATTAGATAGAGTTATAAATGTAGCTTGGCATAAAGGTATGAAAAGAAGGATTTAATTTGGGGTAATTCGAATACAGTAGGAAGCTGCTTAAATTACCCCAATATTTAGATTTTATACTGTAACTAATTTCACCAAGTTCGCAGGGCGATAGTATACAGATTTAAGTACCTTACCTTGGCGAATAAGTTTGCCATTTAGGTCAACGTCTTTTGCACATTTAGCGATAATAAATTCGCCTTTTTTGCTACCCACAATCTCAACGCCTTGCTTTGCATAGTGTGCTTGAGTTTCTTCTAGCTCTTGCTCATTACGACAGACTTTGCTCATATTGCTTGAATGCACTTCATCCCAACAGGTAACGAAGTCAATATTAAGGCGCTGAGCCACTTGTAAGAGCAGGTCAACAAGGTAGCTAATACCAATATTGGCTTCTACTTTGCTATCACCTAGATGAACCAAACGCCCCATTAACACATAAACAGAATCAACAATGGCATCGGCTTGCTCAACCAAAGAGTCTGCCTCTGCAAGCTCCGTTAATTCTTCGACCGCTAAAGATGTGTGCAATGCATCTGCCTGCTCATTCAAGGTCGATGGTGACTCAATATCCAAATCAAAAGTACTACGGAATTCGTGGATATCACGGTATAAGTGGTCAAACAACGCTTGATCTAAAACAGCCAACTTCATGCAATGTTCCTTGTATGAAAAAAATATCCAGTTTAACGCTAATAGGCTAAATCTGACAAAAAAAATCAGTACCAGTCACAACGACAGATACTGATCCTTCACCAGCCGATCATTCAGCTGGTGCATTTCGAAGCAATTAAAATGGCTTTGGCGCAAAACCCGTTACTTCTTTAATGCCCATATCACGACCAAGAGCCGTCATTGGGTGTACAACTACTAGGCCTTTAACTGATTTTTTCAGCTTGCCCATATCAGCCTGCTCTGCTTTTGTAAGCGCACGCTTGAAAGCTAGCGATTTAACATCCGAGCCTTTTTCGCCTAAATTACGTTTTTGCTTTGTTTTCAGGCTATTGATTTTTTTTGTGATAGAGTCAATTTCTTGCTTTGCCTGACCAGCGATTGCTTTATCGCCACGATCTACCGCTCCAGCCAATTTACGACGCAGCTTATCCAAACGGTTAGTTGCTTGCTGAAGCTCTTGATTTAAATTCATTCTGTTACCTTAAAATCATTCTACAACAAATTAGGCAGCATTCGCCCAAAATGATTGTTCAACCCGTGAGTATATATCAAGAAGATAACTTTTGTCGCAAGAATTCAAAAAATCATTTGGTTTTAAACGATTCCTTTAAAATTAAGGCCCAGATRAGCATCACTCGCGTGGCTTGTTTTTCTTACTTCTTTCATAAGGAATATCACTCAAGAACATAAGAATAATTTGCACAAATTATCATTGCACAAAAAGTACTTTGGAACTTAACATTTATCAAAAAATTAACGCGCATAATCGATGACAGTCAAAAAGCCATCCAAAGGAAAGAAGTGCGATGTGTACAGTTTGTAAAAATGAAACAGCTTCACAAAGAGTTAAACGTAACTTTGTAGAGCACTACATTACACGACGTAATAGCTTGAAATTTCGTTGCTATAGATGTCACAACATATTTTTTGCAAAAATTGGTACAACCCTCGCTAAAGCAGGTTAGACCTAATACTGCGCTTGCTGCTGTATAAGATCGAATTACATCAAGAAAAAAGCCACTGCTTTTATACCCTCTTCATTGAGGAATCATGAAGCAATGGCTTTTCTTACATTAATCTATTGCTAATAGCTTATTGGTAAATTCAGCAAAACCAAAACCACCTGGGTTGTCCATCACAACACTTGGGTGATACGCCAAGCGATCCCAATAATGTCGAATGTTCGCAACACCAACACTCTTAGGCAAGATTTCAAACATGTACTGGTCATTCATCGAGTCACCAACATAACAAGCATGTTTAATGATTTCACTTTCCGACAAACCTTTTTGCTTTAAAAAAGCCGTTGCGGTCGCTTTCTTTGAATGCTCGCCGTACCACGCATTAATATGTATGGAACTTGCCGTCGCATGTGCCCCTAAAGCATGTATTTTTGAGACAATCTCTTCAATAATTGCATCATCGACTTTATCTCGGTTTTGCCCAATATCAATAGCAACTTCACACAATCGATAAGCCTGGTCCAAAGTCAGCGACAATTCCGGATAATCAGCAAGAATGTCAAGCACCTGCACTTTTAGGTTAGCTTGGTTTTTACTGATTTCTTCAAGCGGAGTACCAGAACGCAGGGTAAGATACCCGCCTTCTTTCTCCATGATAACCGCGCCATTCTCACCCAGTACCGCGTCGACAGGCCATAATTGGGCAATATGATCACACCAACCAGCACAAGCACCCGTTACAGCAACCACTTTCTTGCCTGCATCACGCAACGTTTGCAGCGCTATCAGCGTTTCCGGCGGTAATTGCCCTTTCCAGGTTAACGTGTCATCGACATCGGTTAATACCCATTCGATATCTTTCCACTCTTTACTGAGTTCATTGGTGATTTGATTCATTTTATACCTCTTAAAACGTCACAGACTACATACTGTGGTTACAGCAAATTCGGTAAAAACATCACCAAACTTTCAGAAAATGTAAGCAGCATTAATACAGAAAACAGTGCTAGTAGCAGTGGTAAAACTTCCGTCACGAAGTCCACCATCTTCACTTTAAGTATTGAGCACACCGTGAACATCATTGACCCAAATGGCGGTGTAACCCCACCTATCATAATGTTTACAATGACAATAATACCGAAGTGAACAGGGTTAACCCCAAGGTTGAGCACAGCAGGCAATAGCAGAGGCGTTAAAATAATCATCGCTGCACCGCCTTCGATAAACATACCGACCACCAACAACAATACGTTAATCAGTAACAATAAAATTAGTTTGTTATCTGTTAGCTCTATTAGTGCTGAAGCGACGTTGTGAGGGATTTGTTCAAGCGTCATGTAATAGCCGAAGACCATTGCGCCGATAATAATAAACATGACGCTACTTGTGCCTTGCACCGTTTCACGCATGATCATCGGCAAATGACGAATTTCAAGCTGACGATAGATAAAGACACCAATGATAGTACAAAGCAATACTGCTATCGCACCGGCCTCAGTTGGTGTAAATAAGCCAAAGCGCATTCCCAAAATGATCCCAAAAGGAATCAACAATGCAGGGATTGCTTTAAAGAACGAATACCAACGTTCACGTCCTGATGCTGGCGCTGAGCGCGAAGGTTTATAGTTACGTTTACGGGCGATAAACGCGATGGTTACCATTAATGACATAGCCATCAAAAATGCAGGGACATAGCCCGCAATAAACATCTGATGTACAGATACATTCGCTAGCAGAGCAAAGATAATCAGGTTAATACCTGGTGGTATAACGGGACTAATACTCGAAGACGCTGCGGTTACCGCCGCGGTAAATGGCAAGTCATAACCACGTTTGGTCATTTCTGGTGCGAGTATTTTTGATTGCATTGCCGCATCAGCATTTGCAGAGCCTGAAATCCCGCCCATTAGAGTGCTCAGCGCAACGTTAACTTGCGCTAAACCACCCGTTTTATGCCCTATCATGGCATCAGCAAAACTGAGCAAGCTTCTACTTATTCCAGCGTAATTCATCACAGAACCGACCATGATAAAAAATGGTATGGCGAGCAATGGAAATGATTCTGCAGAACTAATAAATCGCTGCATCACAAGAGTGACAGGAATAGAGTTATTCAGAAAAAGAAAATACACCATTGAAGATGCAATTAGAGAGAAGGCAATCGGTATGTTCAGCAAGAACAATACAAATAGAATCAATATTGGTAAATAGCTTTCCATGAGAGCACCTAATTAATGAGAACGCTTAAGCGCTGCAATATCGTCTGCAATAAACTTTACGGTATGGATTGCCATCAAAGCAAAGCACAAGAACAGCACACCATTAATGCTGAAATAAGACATCCCCATTACAGGTGTTACTTTATTTGACAGCATCATGTATTGATAACTCAAGACTGCCATTAAAATATTAAGACCGAGTAAAAAGACTGACACGGCAAGCTTAAACGGACGCTTTGCTTTTTGGGGTAGCATCGCAACAACCACATCAACGCCCATGTGGAGCTTATGCTTATAGCAAGAACTGATACCTAGATACACAGCCCAAATGAAACAAATTACAGAGAGCTCTTCACTCCATGGTACAACAAAACCAAAGCCATAACGCAATACCACATTTACAATAACCACTAGCACGGTAATTGAGATAGCAATCGACGCTAGGATTTCTTCGATATTTTTTAAGAAAAACACTTTTATCTCCAATGAATTACCTTCAACAACTATGTTTAGGCAGTTCAGGAATACCTACCAGCAACACAATGGCAACTGGCAGGCATTAAACACTATTACTGAGCCGCTCGAATCGTCTCGAGTTCACTCATGATCGTTGCGTGGATACCTTTGCTCCATGTCGGGAACTGGTTATACACATCAGCTGTTAGCTTGTTGAACTCTTCTGAGTTCACTTCATTAAATGTAACGCCTAACTCTTCTAGTTTTTGAGTATATTCGGCATCAAGCTTAACAAGTTCTGAAGTATTTGATTTTACGCCTGCTTCAATCTCTTCATTGATGATTTGTTGTTGCTCTGGCGTGAACTTATCCCACACAGTTGGTGAGATATAAATACCAACAGAACCTAGGAAGTGCTTAGTCATCGACATATTTTTAGCGACTTCGTAAATTTTTGTTGAGTACATGGTTAGAATTGAACCTTCAAGGCCATCAACAACACCTTGCTGCACACCGGCATAAGTTTCAGGGAATGGTAGCGATGCTGGCGCAGCGCCCATTGATGATAATGTACTGATAAACAATTGGCTCTGAGGAACACGAATACGCATACCCTTCATATCTTCAGAGTTAACAATTTCTTTATTTGTGATCATATGACGGAAACCGAACATGTAATCGGCATTCAATACTTTGATGCCTTTTTCTTCCGCCTTATCTTTTAGGCCAGCAACGAAATCAGTATCCATCATCGCAAGGTATTCATCATACGTGTTATAAAGCATCGGCCCTGCAAGTGCTGCGAAATCCGGAACATAATCACCAAGATAAGTTAAGTCTTCAACGGCAATCCAATTTGCACCATTTACAACTTGCTCTAGGTTATCTTTATAAACAGGAAGCTGACCACCAGGGAAAACTTTAATGTTTACACCACCATCGGTACGTTCACGAATCGAATCGGTTACCTTAATTAATTCTTGAGTTAGTAACTCATTCTGAGTGAAAACCAAACTCATATTAATATCGATCGGTTCAACGCCTGCATCCCCAGACGGGGCCTTATCTGCTTCACCACAGCCGACAAGTAGCGCTGTTGCAGTAAGTACCGTACCTAATAGCTTTTTCATATCACATCACCTTAAATTTGTTTTCATCATGGCGGTATCAAGATGGCAAGAGTATGTCGCTCAATTATGACACTCATATGAACATTACACCCATAAAAGTGAAAACACCTCCATAGCATTATCATTTTTGTGACAATCCACCTTACATTCGCCTCATAATGGTTAATTTGTTTATACAATATCAATATATCGATGCTGTAATAGAGATGTAACATATCAATATTAACGTTAGGGCCACTTTCAAATGAACATAAAAGAGACAGTTATGATTACAGGTCACCGTGGTGCAGCAGCACTTGCTCCTGAAAACACCCTAGCAGGCATTGAGTGTGCTGCGAAAGTTGGCATTGATTGGGTTGAAATTGATACACAGCTTTGCTCTGACAATGTTCCTGTTGTCATCCACGACAAGACTGTCAACCGTTGCACGAATGGCAAAGGCAAAGTGGGAAATCTTACGCTACATGAATTAAAACAACTGGATGCAGGCTCCTGGTTTAGTGACCAATTTAAAGGCGAGACTATTCCAACACTGGCAGAGGCACTTGATACTTGCCTACGTTTAAACTTAACACTAAACCTTGAGTTAAAAATTCACGACAATATTGAAGCTATTCCTTTGGTCGAGCAGGTTGTCGCGCTGATTAAAGAGAGCCGCTTCCCTATTAATAAGCTGCTTTTTTCAAGCTTCAATCGCAATGCACTACTTCATTGTCAAACATTAATGCCAGAAGTAAGACGTGGTTTTATTTGTGAAGTGTGGAACGACTTTAGCCTTGAATCCGTATTGCCGTTAGATCTTTACAGCATCCACATTGATCACAACATTCTGACACCTGCAATTGCTCAAAGCATTAAAAATGAAGATTTAATCCTAATGATTTGGACTCTTAACCAGCCAGAAAAAGCTAGCATCTTTATTGATATGAGTGTAGATAACGTCATCACAGATAAACCTAACTTATTTAAACCACTTTCTATATAAGGTAAGGCATGGAACTGAATCACCGCCAAAAGCAGATTCTAGCGACATTAAAAGCCCATGAAGCTGTGCAGATTGACCATCTAGCTGAGCTATATTCGGTAACAACGCAAACAATTCGTCGTGATGTGAATCAGCTCTGCGAACAAGGATTAGCTCGTCGAGTACATGGCGGTGTTAGCCTACCCGCGACACTGACTAACACCAGCTATTTATTTCGTTCTGAGGTTGAGTCTTCCGCTAAAAATGCCATTGCACGTACTGTCGCGCAACAGATACCCGATGGTGCAACCGTCATGATCGGAATTGGGACAACGGTAACCAAAATCGCTCAGCACCTTTTAGGTAAAAAATCACTTCGAGTAATCACTAATAACTTACAAGTTGCTAAAATTTTAGAAGCCAACAAGCATATTGAAGTCTATCTCGCTGGCGGTCTAATGCGACGTGAACACCAAGACATCATGGGTAGTAGCGCTAATCAATACCTTGCGGGTTTTGAAGCAGATATAGGTATCTGCGGCTGCGCTTCCGTGACTGAAAGCCATTTCGCGATGGAGCATGAATCACTTGAAGCGGACTTATCTCAAGCGATAATTGCTAACTCACAGCAATGTTGGTTAGTTGCCGACTCAAGTAAATGGAGCCGATTTGCTGCTGTAAAGGTTGCGCCCCTTTCACGTTTTGACCGAATTTATACAAATAAATGTAGCCTTCCGCACGATTTGAACATCAATTTATTGAAAGATGAATAACTTATCGTGCTAAATCGGGCGTTTTTTCTACAATTACCGTAAATAAGTCCCCACATCTCTTTATTATTACACTATAATCATCCACCGTAATTTTGGTCAGGCACAGCCGTCTGCTTTAGGAATAAAGAATGTCATTTGCATCACAAAACTTTTCTCAAGAAATTGTGCGCGCACTCGATGAGTGTGGCTACGAGAAATTAACTCCCATTCAGCAGCAAGCGATACCACACGCTCGCCGCGGAAACGATATTCTGGCCAATGCCCAAACCGGCACTGGTAAAACAGCGGCTTTCTCTTTGCCGATCATTCAACAGATTGTTGATAAACCAAAATCGTCAGGCCGATTCAATGTCCGCGCGCTTATTTTAGCGCCAACCCGTGAGCTTGCAGCTCAGATTGCAAAAAACATTGAAGAATATACTAAGTACACTGACGTCAAAACTGCTGCTATTTACGGCGGTACAAAAATGTCATCTCAAGAGAGAATGCTTGAGAAAGGCCTTGATATTCTAGTCGCKACGCCAGGTCGTTTACTCGAACATATGGAGCTTGGCAACGTATCACTAGCAAACCTTGAGTTCTTAGTGTTTGATGAAGCTGACCGTATGCTCGATATGGGCTTTATTACTGATATCCGCCGTATCATGGCCGACATTCGCTCTCAACCACAAACCATGATGTTCTCGGCAACGTCCTCGAGCCAAATGAACACCTTGGCTGGCGAAATATTACGTAAGCCAAAACGCATTGCAGTAAGTGCTGAAAACACAACAGCCGAAACCGTTGCTCATGTTGTGTACCCTGTCGATGAAGATCGCAAGCGCGAGCTACTGTCAGAGCTAATTGGTAAGAAAAACTGGCAGCAGGTGTTGGTCTTTGTTAACTACAAAGAAAAAGCCAACGAGCTGGTTAAAGAATTAAAACTGGATGGTATCAAAGCGGTACTATGTCACGGTGATAAAGCACAAAGTGCTCGCCGCCGTGCGCTTGATGAATTTAAAGAAGGCAAAGCACGCGTGATGGTTGCGACTGAAGTCGCAGCACGTGGTCTCGACATTCAGGGTCTGCCGCATGTAGTGAACTACGACATGCCTTTCCTCGCTGAAGATTACGTTCACCGTATTGGCCGTACAGGTCGTGCCGGTCAGCAAGGTCATGCTGTTTCTTTTGTTAGCCGCGAAGAAGAGCTAACACTGGTACAAGTTGAAAAGTTGATTAAACAACGAATTCGTCGTGTTCAGCTTGCAGGTTATGAACCAAAAAGCCGCGATGCGTTACTTGAAAAAATGCATTCTAAGCCAGCATTTAAAGATCGCCGTGGCCGTACCAATAACCCAACTAACGATCAATCAGATGCAGAGCGTCGTGCCCGCCTACGCCGCGCAGTATTAAATAAATCAAAGATCACTAAGCTGAAAAAATAAGCATTAATTTTTCAGTATAATCACGAAAGGGAAGCTAATTGCTTCCCTTTTTCTTTTCTCTATCACGCTTGAAGACGATTGTCTAAAAGGTGCTGACGTAATGCGTCTCCCGGTATAGAGCTTTCTATTTGCACCGCAAATGACGCCCATTTAGCCCCTTGTGCCATCGCCTCTTCAATTGACACCTGCTGAAGTAATCCATTAATAACACCCGATGCAAACGCATCACCCGCGCCTGTAGTATCAATAACTTTGGCAGCGCACGCAGGTACAAAGCGTTCTCCCCCCTCAAAGTAAACAGTCGCACCATGCTCCCCATCGGTAACGATGAAAAACTCCAACTGCTCGCCAGCTAATATAAGGGCATACTGCCAAGGGGTTAACGTAGTTCTTCCGGAAAAATCTGATGTCGATGTAATCAACACATGACATGGTCGCTTACTCTCATTCTTTGGTAGTTGCGCGACGACTATTGCATGGTTCAAAGCCGCTTCTGCCCACTTTGCCACCCCTTCAGCTGAAGAGTTTATATAAAGAGCATCCCAATTTGAAAAATTGGGGGGAGCTGACAACACAAAATCGGGCCTTGCAGGCCGAATAATGGTACGTTCACCATCAGGTGTCATAAGTAGCATTAATTCTGGGGTAACAATATCATTACGCTGTAACAGACTGCAATTCAAACCTTGCAAACTAGCTTCAGCCAATAACCAATCCGCTGTCTCATCACGCCCTATTTGGCTTACTAAGGCAACATTATGACCAGCCCAAACAAGTCCAAGGCCAGTATTTGCTCCCCCGCCTCCAAGACGTCGACCTTTATCTTGATAATGATGGCGGCCTCCTGCCTCAAGTGGCTCTTCAAGTTGCAATACTCGGTCACAGTTCAGATTTGCAATCAGCATAATATTTGCCACAAGACTTTCTCCTTTATACCTAGCTTCAATTACGCTAAAAAAATACAGTAAACAGTGCAAGTTTCTATGATCAAAAAAGCCACAACCTTCTCAAGTTATGGCCTTTATTTGGCTCTGGTGTTCAGTCTATTTTATTCGTAATCTTTAAAAGGGTTTTCTTGAGCTAATGGAATTTGCTTTGCAAACTCAGACAATGTGACTGCCTCTTGCGACAAAGACACTGAAGTTTCATCCATCACATTCTCACCAAAGTGATAACGAATCGTTTCTTCGCCTCGACATGCAGCTTGATCATTTGAGCTAGCGATTTGCTGTACTTGTGCATTACGCAAGTGGTAAGCGGCAATAGCCTCTTCACCGTACTTATTTGTTAGCATTTTCATTGTTTGTTGAGGAGACAGCACAAGACCAGATGCATTGTTACCACCAAACCCTTTTGCGTTAAGAATAACGGCTTTATAGTTTTCGCCCTTATCTCCAGCAAATGCATGGTCAGTTAAAATATTAAGGTGAGACTGATGTACATCTTCCGCAATGTGATCAATGGTTTTAATACCTGGAATCCAACCGTACTGCCATACACCTAATGAGGCAATGAGCTGGTCACCGGGAGCGGTACTCATCGAGTGTCCAAGATATGATTTTACGGCGGTTACTGGCCAATTATCGATTTCAAATGTCTTTGCTACTTCATTTAAAATATGACTTTCTGTCACGCGATTTTGTGGGGTGCCTGTACCATGTGCCTGAACATATGTTTGCTTAACACCTTCTTTGCCCAAAATCGCTTTTGCCAATGCCGCAGCCTTAGCCACTGTTACATAGTTACCCACGCCTGGCGCTGAGATAGATTTCTTATTAGCATCGGCATTAATGAAGATATCCGCAACCGAACCATGCACACTCGCCCCAAGCTCAAGGGCAAGCTCGTCATCCATCAAAACAACAAACTGTGCAGACTCCGCCATTGTAAAGCCAGCATTTGATGAAAATGGGCGGCAAGCACGTCGGTTGTCAACAATGTCACTGTCATCAAGCGCTTTTAACTGCTCGTCTTCAGCAAGTGCGCCCATCACCCGAAAACCTTCCATAATCTCAGATACAACAGGTGCTTCTGCATTACCAACAATGGCAACTTTAGCGTGGCCTTGCTGAATATCATTCATACCTTGGCGTAAGTTGTACAAGAAAGTTGCGCACGCACCCATGTTTGTACCTGTGGTACCAACACTGTTGATGACATAACCATTTATAAAGTCAGCCGGCATTTCAGCTAACGATAATGCCATCATCTTTGAGCTTACGCGCCCTCCTGTTAACGGTGCGGCTAGCATGCCAGCGAGTGATTGGTCATCCACTTGTGCTAGTGCGCTGCCTGCGTATACAGAGACTTGATCAGGGTCGATATGCGTTAGTACTTCATCCCAGTTAAGTCCTAGCGAATTCAATGCATCTGATGCACCATATACCGTCAGTTTTAAGCCGCGAGGGTGGAAACGGGAATTATATAATTTACCAGGGTCAAACCCTGTAGGAATATTACCGCCACTACTTACTGGAAAGGAAACACGGTCTTCTAGCAGTGCATTTAATTCACCTGTAACAGTGATTTTGACTTTATTACCTTGCTCTTCAACGAACCAGTTGTCAGGAATTTTTGTCGGCAGCTTAGATTTACGCAGAGTGAACGAGATTTGTTCGCTGTCACTATTCAATGCTGCTTTGTATTGATAAAGCAGTTGGTCTGGATCAAACGACTCAATACGGCGAACTAACGTGCCTGCTTTAATGGCATTAATGATTTCATCATTAATTTCCACACCTTCACCAAACCCCATACGCTGAGCAAGATCTTTCCATGTCGATTGCATATCTGCATCAGACAATACATCTGCCACCATACGCTTATAGCTATGGAAGCCAGAACTACGTCCAGCAGCATTCATGCCGCCAAAACCGACAATCAAAGGTAACTTTGTCATCCTAAACCTACATCAATACTTTTAGGCTGTTAGATTATCAATTTACGCTGTTCAATCACCCCGCATTTATGCCATTATCACTGCCATACAGGCCATTTTGTCATAACCATTCTCATTTGGTCATTATTGAAGCAGTTAGGCATTTTATGAAAGTCGGATTTCTACTCTATGAGCGTGCGCTCATCACAGGTATTTCGCTAGCAGCAGAAATGTTGAATAGTGCCGCGAGCTTACGTAGCCGTCAAAATCAGCGTCTGTCACCATTTGAAATTAAACTCATTGCACCAACATTAGAACCAACCAAGGTAACAGCTGGGCTGAAAATTCAGCCTGATATTACTTATGATGATGATCAGCCTTTTGATATTTTAATCTTGCCGCCAATGTGGGGAAACCCACAACAGTCAATGCGGCGCAACCCGAATATTGTTAATTGGCTTCAAGCACAGTATCAGAAAGGTGCGAAACTGGTCGCAACAGGCACTGGAGTAATTTGGCTTGCCGAAACAGGTTTACTTGACCATCAAGTTGCAACAACACACTGGTATTACTTCGACAATTTCAGTGCCCGCTACCCTCAAGTACGCCTTAATCGACAGGCCTCAATCACTGCTGCTAATGGGATTTACTGCACCACCAGTATTAACTCTCAGTCTGAAATGATTTTATATCTAATCGCTGAATCTTTCGGACAAAAAATAGCCAATACAATAGAGACACACTTTGGTCATGAAATTTCAAAATCAACGCAGCAACCATTCTACCAAATAGGCGGCCAACTTCAGTTCGATGAGTCTATCGCACTTGCTCAAGATTGGATGAAGCGAAACCTATCACACCCTATTACAGCTCAAGCTGTCGCTGAACATTGCCAGCTTCCACTTCGTAGCTTTAATCGTAAATTTAAAGACCAAGTAGGTGAAACACCCCACCAATTTTTACAGCGCTTAAGAATGGACGCTTCACAACAATTACTAAGGGATTTTGGAATGTCAGTGCAAGAGGTTGCAGAGCAAGTCGGCTATAAAGACGCTTATCACTTTGCGACTCGCTTTCAACAACAGTTTAGTCTGACTCCAAGCGAGTACCGACGAATGGTGAAAACGAAAATTTATAACCCCTAGGACGTGATAACAGATTTTATTGTTGTTTTGTTTCTGTATTAAGACACATATTTGCTAGCTTCTATCACTATGCTTGCTTTAAGTGATTTTTAGGGCTAGTAGTATGTGTCGTCTAATCTTTATGTTCTGTAGTCTTCTTATGGGGCTTAATTCAAACCTGATTCATGCCGAAGTTCTTCCTACGAGCCATACATCACTCGAACCCAATAAATGTCGCCTTGATATCTACCATCTAGTCAAAGACGATAACTATTTATTTACACCTAACTTGCAGTTAGCACTGATAACCGAGAATAACCTTCATCACCGTTACGTCGCAATGAAAGCCGATATCAAACATCCAATCGGATTTGAAAATATTGGATATTACCGCTCAGGTAGCCCAGTAGAAATATTTACAGCCAATTGGCGCAATAATGGTACAAAGCACACGGTAACAAGGCTTGTTATGCTTGGGGGAACAAGTGATAAACAAGCCTTTGATGTGTTTTTATCATTAATAAACCAAGATAAAGGTCATTTCGAGTTAAGAAATCATGATAAAACATATCGCTTCAATGCGGATAACAGTGACATTATCAAGTTCGTTGATTGTATAAATACTCATTACAATTAACTTGCAAAATCAATGCTGTAATTCCGGTGTATATACTTATCACATCGAATCTTATCTGCAATAATATTGACTGAAGCTTTAAACAGAATTGAAGATGGGGGCAGTTCTAAAAAATGTAGCTGTAATAAACCGAAAACAGACCGCTCAAAATCTGGAGAAGAAGTACCGTGTCGACTTAAGTCAACGATCCTTTCAACAACCTCATCAACATCATATTTTTTAACTGTTCCATGATGTACCTTTTGGGCATCTAACAGGTGGATTAGAACACCTTTAATTTCACTAACTGTTTTGGCACAAATCATAAGATTGGTCAGTTTTGCATACCTAGAGACGATAGACAGATTCTCAATATGCAACCTTAATGCTCACTGAACAACCAAACACTTTTAGATTATAAAAATTGATATCCCTTTCAACTATTTAATTATTCTGCGAACAAATATACAT
>NZ_JAKJSJ010000054.1:0-49422 GCF_050336715.1 Photobacterium makurazakiensis | reverse complement strand
ATCTTGCCATTATCAAAGTTAACTTCTATTTCCTTCGTATGGCCAGATAAACTAAATAC
Organism: Photobacterium makurazakiensis; assembly: GCF_050336715.1. Lineage (NCBI taxonomy): Bacteria > Pseudomonadati > Pseudomonadota > Gammaproteobacteria > Vibrionales > Vibrionaceae > Photobacterium > Photobacterium makurazakiensis. The sequence goes on along the minus strand of NZ_JAKJSJ010000054.1, from coordinate 49,363 downwards.
AATGTTTATTGAGTTATCTTCCCAGTTTGCTGACTCAAGTTGGTATTGACCAACCAAATCATGAAGGACGACATTCTTTAAGTGTTGCTGGCTGCTTCGCAGTAGTAGATAGGCTAATTCTGATGTAGCGGGATTATCAGGGGCCAAACCGGTCAGCCAGTGTTCCCCACCTTCTGTACATAGCTGCTGACGATAAGGTGTTTCTTGGCCAACATCATATTCAAAGTGTGTTACACCATTTGCGATGTCGGTTATTCGACATTGGTTCATACGGGCAAGCGGGCCTTCTAGTGGTGATGAACTCAAATCTTCCCCCGAGATATTCGATACCATCTTGCCACGAGCATGCCACGTTAAATCGAGCTGTTGCTGGTGCGGGTTTTCAATTTGGTTAATTTCAATTGCCGCATCACCAAGCCAGATCACACTTCGACGAAATTTAATATCTTTATAGGATTGTTCATCCCAATGCACAAGGGTGTGGCTGTCAACCTCTGCCGCTGGTAGAGACCAATCAACAAGGGTGTCAATAAACGTTAACGATTCCTGTTGTTTGAAATTGAGCAAAATAGGGTTTGCAGGTGTTTGGTTTTTTTGGTTTACGACAAGTGTGTTATGAGTCGCGGTATTTTTGTAGTAGCCATAATGCAATTCAGCACCATAACCGGTCGTACCTAAGTCAGGAAGAATTTCTTTTCCTTCTTTAATTAAAAGAAGGCCAAGTCGATCGTAGTGATCGTGTTCACCGCCATATGGCGAGTGCTTTAGAAGCATTGCATTATTTGTTTTGTCATTGTTAAGCAGAGTAATACCAGCTTCAGCAGCATGTATGTCTTGTGCTTTTAGTGGCTCAACGTCAGGCAAAGTGTCTACACCATACAGTAAGGCATCCATATTATCACGGCTGACATTTTGGTAAATACTAGCTAGAGCAGATGCGAATAATGGCTCTTTGAATTCACTATAAGCGAACTCAAACAAATGCGTATGAGTTAGTCTTTCTTGCCCTGCGATAACGTCATTGAGCCGCGGGAAGCTACCTGTGTTAAGTACCAACTTCAAAGGAAAAGCTAGCATGGTGTGGTAATGAGGGTTACTTCTTACTGAATGCGGAGTTCCACGGGCCAACTTTTCATATGCCATTAACGCTTGTAATGCGTAATAGTGGTAATGAATAGAACCTTCGAACCACATGCCCTCGCCAACAAGGCCGTGATTTAATTGATAATGGATACCGTATTCAGAATTCAAAGCAAACTCAATATAACGCGGTTCATCAAGAAGAAGGCCAATAACACCAATGGTCGCATTGATTTTCATTTCATGGTTATGAAGTTGCGCGCTACGGTGCTGCATTAGAAAGTCAGCCCCTTCTCTAAGCAAGCGAACTTCAATGTTATTACGTTCTTCAGCAGTTAATGCTTCTTTTACAAAGTCATAGCCAAGGGCAAAATCGAGGTGGCAATTTGCTTCACATAAGGTTTGGGCATTGGCTTTCCCTGGGCCGTTATATGGGATGCCGCCATGTGGTTCATAATCAGGGTAATATTGAGAATATTGCATCAAAATATCGCGCACTTTCTCAAGGTAGTGTTGCTCTCCCGTTATTTGCCACAGTAGACCTAGTTGGTTACACGCTTTTGCATTTAGGCCATTTAACCAACGCCACCAAGCGCCATCATATGGTTCACCAGTAAAGGTTTTACCATCAATAGGGCAGCAGTGCTCTTCTGGTTTGTTTCGATCCCACGTAAGGCGAACACCGTGTTCAGGACAGAAGTAATACAGATTCCATGTCGCGCGATTATCGGGCGGTACTAAGGTATCTGATGACAAGACAACATCATTATCATCAACGATTTGTTGAACGATCTGTTTTGTTGCGCGTTGGCGAATGGAAGAGAGTTGTTGTTGGCTAAACTGTAACATTAATTAAACCCTAGCTTAAAACTGAAAAATAGTGGGTCACTAAGCGATTATTATTCGTTAGATTTTGATACGAAATATTCGATAAGGTGCTATTCACCTTATCGATAGGCTTATAAATTGAAATATTGTTTGGCATTGTAGTAACAGATGCCTTCTACCGTTTGCTTTAATAGTGCTTCATCGTTAGGAAGTTCACCGTCTTCTACCCATTGACCAAGCAGGTTGCAGAGAATACGGCGGAAGTATTCATGGCGAGGCATCGAAAGTAGGCTGCGCGAGTCTGTTAACATGCCAACAAAGCGACCTAGTACACCAATATTCCCTAGTGTCTTAAGTTGATCAACCATGCCTTCTTTTTGATCGTTAAACCACCATGCCGAACCGAATTGAATTTTCCCTGGGCCAAAATCGCTATCTTGATATGCGCCGACGAGTGTTGCTATAACTGCATTATCACGAGGGTTAAGGCTGTAAATAATGGTTTTGGTTAATTGGCGACGGTAGTCTAAATCACTTAGTAATTTACTTAAGTTGTTGGCAAAAATGGTATCGTCCATTGAACTAAAACCAGTTGCCCCACCTAACTCTTCAACACGGCGTTGATTTGGGTCTTGTAGTACACCAATATGAAGTTGCATCGTCCAACCAAGTTCATGGTTCATCTGTCCGATATAATGGAAAATCTGTGTTTTAAATACATCAACTTCATGTTGGTCAATATCATTACCAGCAAGCACTTTTTTAAGTACTAAATCCGCATCTTCTATTGTTGATTCTGCATAAGGAACTGTTTTTATTCCCATGTCAGACAAGCGACAGCCTACTTGGTGGAAGTAAGCAAAGCGCTGAGATAGAGCTGAGAATAAAGAATCAAGAGAATCAATATTGATATTAGTTTTTCCAGCTAGACGATCTACCCAGGATAAAAACTTGTTTGTATTCTCAATATAGAAAAGGTCATCTGAACGGAAGGTTGGCAGTACTTTAATTTCAAAGCCATCTGCAGCCAGCGTTTTGTGATATTCCAGATCACTTAGAGGATCATCTGTTGTACACAATGATTCTACATTCATCATTCGAAGTAGGTTTCTTGCACTATGAGTAGGTTGTGATAATTGACTATTACAAGCTTCCCAAATAGCTTCACTATTCTCTTTATTGATTAATACGTCGACATCGAAATACCTTTGTAATTCAAGATGATTCCAGTGGTATAGTGGATTGCCAATCAAATAAGGAACACTTTCACACCACTTTTCAAATTTGTCGCGTGCATCAGCTTCACCAGTAATGAATTGCTCTTCAATGCCGTTGGCACGCATGGCTCTCCACTTGTAATGGTCATGACCTAGCCAAGCATCAGAAATTGATGAAAATTGAATGTCGTCATGAATCTCTTTAGCGCTTAAATGATTGTGGTAATCAATAATTGGCAGCTGTTTAGCATAAGTATGAAAAAGCTGCTTAGCGGTTTCATTCTGTAGCAAAAAATTGTCGTCAAGGAAGCGTTTGTTCATGATATTTTCTCTGTGAAAGTTTCAGCTACCTGCGCAAGTGCGAAGGTAGCTTTTAAATCGTTATTTATTGCTGTGCAGTTTTTAATTTATTTATGAACTCATAAACTTCTGGTTCGCTTTGCGACAACTCTTGATACATTGGCTCAATCGATTCGATCATTTGGGCGCGTTGTTCTTCAGTAGGCTGAACAATCGTCACTCCCATCGTATCAACCGCTTTTTGTTGCAGTGCCATTTCCATGCCCCAGCCAGTTGTATAGCTATAGTTCATTGCATAGGTTGCAGCTTCACTAATAATTGATTGCTCTTCTTCAGATAAACGATCCCATGCACGGTTACTAATAGTAATTACGTTAGCCATTTGAACATGGTTATCTTCATAGAAGTATTTAGCGATTTCACCGTGACGAGCGGTATACAGCGTTGGACCTGCACCTTCAACACCATCAACCATACCTTGTTGTAACGCTGAGAAGACTTCACCGTAAGGTGTTGGTGTAGGGATAGCACCAATGCTCTCAATCAAACGGATCATTGTGTTTGATTCTTGAACGCGAAGCTTCATTCCTTTTAGGTCTTCAGGGCCGTTGATTGGTTTATTTGAGTAATAACCTCGAGGCGTCATCATGATGTAGCCTAAGCCAAAGAAGCCACGATCTGACGTTGAAGCAAGTAACTCTTGACCAATATCACCCGTTAACACTTCATGCATTTTTTCATTATTTTCAAAAACAAACGGGTAATTAAGTGCTTTGTACATTGGTTCAATATTTTCAAGCATAGACGTGTCGACTTTAGTCATGTCGAGTAATCCGTTACTTACTTGCTCGAGCATCTCACGCTGTGTACCAAGCTGAGAATTCGGGAAGATGCGAACACGAATTTTACCATCCGATTTTTCTTCTACCGATTGTTTGAACATTTCAAAGTATTGGCCAGTAGGGCCATCTGGGTTCGTGTTGTGGCCAAGGCGTAGGGTCGTGGCACTAACAGAAAAAGCACTTAAAGTTAAGCCTGCGATAATGGCCATATTGATTTTAGATACTTTCATTATTTATTCCATCTGGATTATGTAACTTATGGGACTGGCATTAATCATAAAGATAATCTATAGGAATGGTAGAGATCGAAATCACAAATTAATTTTTTCGGAACGCCTTTTCATTTTTATTAAGACAGCGATCTAATATTTGGATATTTCAGATTGAAACTCCGTTTTAATTGTTGACAATGTACCCAGTTATTCCTTTTCTTTGGAGCATTACCAATGTTGATCTTTATAAGAAAGCTCTTCGACAAAGTGATAGGTACTGGGGTCAGTACTCTCACTATAGGCTTAGTTGCTTGTGTCGTTTGGCAAGTATTTTCTCGCTTTGTATTACATTCGCCGAGTACCTCGACTGATGAAATTGCCAGGTTTCTTTTGATGTGGTGTGGCTTAACGGGGTCAGCTTATATGGTTGGCCAAAATCAGCACCTTGCTATTGAAGTATTAGGTGCACGATTAAGCGGAGTGAAAAAGCTTTCTTTGAACATTGTCGTTCAGCTATTTATCGCTAAGTTTTCAGTCATGGTAATGATCTATGGAGGGATAGTTCAGTATCAAAATATCTCGATGACTGGTCAGTTAACGCCATCGCTTGGTATGCCTATGTCGTATATCTATGTGGTTGTGCCAATTTCAGGCTTTATCATATTGATTTATAACATTTTAAATATTGCAGAATATGTAAGCAAAATCATGAGTATTAAATCTGGCTTTGTGCCATCGAAGGCGTAAGGGAGAATCTGTTATGAGTCTTGAAATACAAATGATGTTGGTCATGTTATTGACTTTTGTAATTACGTCATTCGGAATTGGTGTACCGATTGCTTTCTCGATTGGACTATCGACGATCGCAGCAACGTTAATGATGTACCCATTGGAGCAGTCGATTTTAATCGTTGCCCAAAAAATGATCACAGGGGTTGATAACTTTGCCTTCCTTGCTCTGCCATTCTTTATGTTGGCAGGTAATATTATGCGTGTTGGCGGAATAGCAGATAAGCTGATCAATGTCGCTTTGTTGTTGGTTGGCCGATTACCTGGTGCGCTATCTCATACTAACATTGTTGCTAATACGATGTTTGGTACTGTTTCTGGCTCGGCAATTGGTTCAGCAGCGGCTGTTGGTGGTGTAATGGTACCGGCGCAAAAAGCTAAGGGATATGATCCAGCTTTTGCTACAGCAGTAAATATCGCATCATGTCCAATAGGTATGATCATTCCGCCGTCAGGGGCTTTAATTACATACTCCTTGCTAAGTGGTGGTACCTCTATTGCCGGCCTGTTCCTTGCTGGTTATATTCCAGGCTTGCTGATTGCTCTTTCTCTAATGTTTGTGACTTATTTCTGGACAAAACGAAAAGGTTATCCAAAAGAAGACCGCATTACTTTTAAAATTGTTAAGCGCACACTTATTGAGGCACTACCTGCTCTGGGGCTGGTGGTGATTATTCTCGGTGGGATTATTGGCGGAATTTTCACTGCAACAGAAGCCTCTGCTATTGCAGTAGTCTATTCGTTAGGCTTGGCAATGTTTTACTACAAGCAGATGTCTTTCCGTGATATCCCGAAGGTGTTTGGTGAGGCGATGCTATCGGCTACTGTTATTCTGATCCTTATTGGTATTTCAAGTTCAATGTCTTGGACTATGTCTATTGCTGATATTCCATACATGGTTGGCAGTGCAATGCTAGGTTTTTCAGATAACCCTATTGTAGTTCTGTTGCTTATCAACCTTATGCTGCTGTTTATTGGTGTCTTCATGGATGGAGCACCAGCTAAACTTATCTTCATTCCTATCCTGTTACCGATTGTGACCCAATTTGGTATGGATCCAATTCAATTTGGTATCTTAATTACGTTTAACCTTTGTATTGGCTTATGTACTCCTCCTGTTGGTACTGCACTGTTTGCAGGGTGTAAGATTGGTGATGTACCAGTTGCAAGTGTGATTAAACCACTGATTCCATTGTGGATTGCGCAAATTGCGGTGCTAATGCTGATCACTTATGTACCATGGGTTACGATGTGGCTGCCTAACTTGTTTGGGTATGGTTTGTAATTTGTTCAAGTATTATTAAACGTATAACAAAGGCCCGATAATTCGGGCCTTTGTGTGTTTTGAAGATGAATAATACTGTTAGCCGACTAAACTTCTCATCTGTCTTAACATGGTTTCAGCGGTTTCATAATGGTCGCCTTCCCACAGCTGAGGGTTAAGGAATTCACCGGAATAGAAACCGTCATAACCTGTCGCTTGTATCGCACTTACCCACTCATGCAGTGGAATATCCCCTTCACCAAGCAGGCAGCCACGAAGCAGTGTTTCGTCAACCCATGGTTGGCCGACATCAGGTCGTTTACCATCTGACAAGTGAACATTGTAAATCAGCTCTTTATCGATTTTGCTAATCGTTTCAGGTATTGCACCGCGGCATGCCCAGAAGTGCCAAGTATCGAGTACAAAGCCAAAGTTTTCACGATTGACTGCATCATGCAGGCGGTAGTAGTCATCGAGGCTCGCAATGGGCGTCCAAGCAGCGCCTTCATATTGGAAGCGTATACCCCATTCACGACCAATATCAGCAATACTGCGAATATTCTCTGCAGTTAAGCGAATATTATCTTTGACTGATAGGGCGTTCAGAGACTCAAACGCATTGAGCTGGATGGTATCGCAGCCAATTTCATGGGCGAATTTGCACAGTGTTTCAGCCTCTTTAAAGACTTTCTGTTGTGTGTCTCTATCGGCTGCTTCAACCGAGCCGATGATATCGATAGCGGTTGGCTTGAGCCCTGCTGCATTAAGGCGAGCTTTAAAAGCTTCACTGGTTAGCCCTGCATTGATATAACGCCAAAGCTTTTCTGTATGAATCTCAAGTCCTTGGTAACCCGTTTCTTTTGCTAATCGAATATCACTGACAATGTTATTGTGCAGAGAAATCATACCGTGCAGAGCAAATTTCATGGCGCTTCCTTTCCAGAGTAAAATTGTTATGGTTTGAATATTGTTTGCATACGATAAGCATATTACCTGCGTGAAATTTATTTTTCGTTATCTAGATCTATTTATGACCATTTTGGAAAATATTTTTCAATGATTACTAACGAAGAACGAAGAACGAAGAACGAAGCAGGGAATGAGTGAAGATGAAATATGAGGGATAAAAAAACCGCCCAGAAGAGGGCGGTTGTATAGTCTGGCTTTCTAAGTTTGAAATGAAACTTATTTTTCTAATACAGCGAGTACGAATGCTTTAATGTCTTCGTCTTGGCAGTTATCGAAGAAACATTTTTGGAAGCGCTCACCGCTGACGGCTGTTTTAACCAATTCAGGGTCAATCGCTTTTAGCGTATCTAGGTAGTTTTCTTTTACTACAGCAGCTTTAACATCGTTAAGAATACCAGCGTTACGTTGCTGTGGTTCTGCACGCTCAAGTGGGTAGCCTTGGCCACGTACACCTGTAGTGAATGCTTTTTCAAAGATATAGCGAACGTTAAGCTCTGCCCCCCAACCATAACCTTTAGCAAACGCTAGTGCTAGCGCGTTACCGTTGTTGATTTGGTTGAATAGGAAAGCATCAGAAGGATCTAGGCAGTAACCGCACACAACCCCTGGGTGGATGTTTAGAGACATCATCGCACCTTGGCCTGTACCACAGCCTGTTACAACGAAATCAACAGCTTTTGAGTTGATAAGAATGCTTGCCATGATACCTAAGTGGATGTAAGTCAGGTGATGATCGTTTTCATCACTCATGCCAACATTGAATACTGGGTAATCTTGCGCTGAAGCAACAGAATTTAATTCGTTAAGAACAGCCGCGTTCTTGCCTGCTTGGCTGTTTTCCATCATTAGTGCGATTTTCATAACAATCTCTCTCTATCGTTGATGTGCTAATTATATACGAGAGCATAAAAATGAAAAGGCTTTTCAAAAAAATAAAAATCAAAGGTTGTATTGTTATTTCTAAAGTGTGATCTTGCGCTGATTCTGAGTTGGTTCTCTAGTCTTAGGCTTTTTACCCAGAATCGCTACTTATCAGTTTAGAATGTCTTTAAATTATAGTGGCGATATTTGTAAGTGACTGTTTTAAATTAGTTTTATTGGTTATTTTTGCTTGTTATTAATTATTTTCCTCAAAAGGAATGCCGAGTGAAAAGGTGGTTTGACAAAAAACAACACTTATCAGACTATGTTGATCATGAAGCAGGCGTTTACAAAATGAAATGATTTATTATTGAAACGTGATTTCATTTATTTAATTTCCCTGTTGTTTAAGGTAAAGTTAGCGCATTACATTGAAGCGAATAAACAAGACTCATAGAGAAGGTTCAGAAATGTTTGTATTTAATAATGAAATTTCGATTGAAGATTTAGGCGAAGGCGTTAGCCGTAAAATCCTAGCTCATAGTGATAACATGATGTCGGTTGAAGTTCACTTTGAAGACGGTGCTATTGGCGCTCTTCATACTCACCCACATGAGCAGCTAACCTATGTACTGTCTGGTGAGTTTGAATTCACCATCGGTAACGATACTAGAATCGTTAAAGCTGGCGACACAATGTATAAAGAGCCTGAGATTTTGCATGGCTGCCGTTGTTTGAAAGCTGGCATTTTGATCGATACTTTTACACCAATGCGTAAAGATTTTGTTGAAGCATAAGTAAGATAGTTTTTTGTACGTAGTCTTTGCTACGTATAAGGAAAGCATTGAATAAAGCCTGAACAGATATGATGTTCAGGCTTTTTTAGTCTTAGAGCTACTAACGATATCAGGTAGTTATTATTCTTGTTTCTTTGCTGGTGAAAAAGCCCCTTTTACGGGGCATACTCAATGTGTGTGGATATTCGGTTATCGAGCTAACCAGCCTCCATCGACAGCCATTGTGAAACCGTTAATGTAATTTGATGCTTCAGAGGCTAGAAATACTGAAGGGCCTGCGAGATCTGATGGTGTACCCCAGCGATCGGCTGGAATACGATCAAGAATTTCTTGGTTTCTTTTCTCATCGCTACGTAGTTGTTTAGTGTTGTCGGTTGCCATATAGCCAGGGGCAATAGCATTGACATTGATACCGTGTTTAGCCCATTCATTAGCCATTAATTTGGTTAGGCCTGCAACACCACTTTTTGAGGCTGTATATGACGGCACTCTTATTCCGCCTTGGAAAGAAAGCATAGAGGCAATATTAATAATTTTACCGCCATTACCTTGGGCAATGAATTGTTTAGCGACTGCCTGGCAAAGGAAAAAGGTCGTTTTAAGGTTGATGTTCATAACATCGTCCCAATCGGACTCACTGAAGTCAATTGCATCATCACGACGAATGATGCCCGCATTATTTACTAAGATATCGACCTGACCAAATTGCTCTAGCGTACTTTTGATAATGGTTGGGATATCATCTAACACCATTAAATTTGCTCGAATATCAATAAATTGACGTCCGAGTGCTTCTACTTTCGTTTTTGTTACTTCACTCCCTGAAGAGCTCACCCCAACAATATTACACCCTGCTTGTGCAAGACCAATTGCAATCCCTTGCCCTAAGCCTCGGTTGCAGCCAGTAATGATGGCAACTTTACCTTCAAGGTTAAATGTATTTAGTATCATAAAACTTCCTAATGAATAGCTGTTGGGTATCGGTGAATGATTGAGAGTAGCGCCTGACGTTATAATATCATTATGTCGTGTCATTTCAACAAAAAAGGAATTGCGTTTCATTTTTGTTGTTGATGTCTGAGTTGGAACTACACATTCTTCATATTCAGAAGGTTAAGGTAAATAGGAATAGATGTAGTAGGGCTTAGCTGATGTCTTTTGGAAGGAAATCGAACATCTACATTTTTGTTAGGGTTTGGTTGCCATGCCAGTTTTTTCTATCGGGCTACTGTTGGCGCTCTGTTTTAATAGATAACCAATGCTGAGGATAACTGCTGCGCAACCAAGGAACATTACTCGTCCCCATAGTGGGTTGGGTAAAAGCATCATTGCAAGTAAACCTGTTCCCATTATTATGGTAATCGTCCCCAGCTTCTCACGTTGCATCCTATCGAATTGCTCCTGTGAATCTCCAGCAATGCATTCTGTATTAATATTCTTAAAGAAAGTATCGACCTCGTGCTTTTCTTCCTTTGTAAGGGATTCTTCTTTGTATAACAGCGTAGTTGCCCAGAAGAAACCAGTAGTAAGGAATAGGTGAGCTGCTATTGCAATCATATTCCGTAGTTCCGAAACTTCACGGCGAGTAAATTCGATATCCAGCAAATTACCAAGTGCAGCTGGCGTAAAGACATTGACACATAACCAAGAAACGAACATACCGAAAACAACAGTTCCCCACGCTGCCCAGCGCGGTGTTTTCTTAATGAACATACCCATGAATAGCGGTACAAGGATTGGTGATGAAGCTAGTGTAGAGACCGTCATCATCAGCTCGAATAGGCTAAGCTCTTTCAGATTAGCGAACAGTTGAGCAACCAGAATGACGATAATACCATTTACGATACAGGTGATTTGGCCAACACGAAGTTGTGACTTCTCATTACCTGGCTTGTTCTTGCAAACAATAGGGGTCCAGAAACTACGAACAAAAATACCAGAGTTACGATTTAGTGCTGAATCCATCGATGACATAGTTGCCGCGAAGATACCGGCAACCAGTAAGCCAACAGTGCCAGTCGGCATCGTATTTTCAGCAAACACAAGGTATACCGCATCGGATGCTTTACTACCAAGTGCTGCATATTGAGTTGCAGCTTCCGGGTATAGGATTGCAGATGCCCATGGTGGGATGAACCAAATTAAGCTACCGACAGCCATAAGGCCCATTGCCATGAGGGCTGCTTTACTAGCATTTTTAGAATCTTTCGCATTCAAAAACCGATATGAGTCCTGCATGTTATTGATGTTCTGTACCTGTTTGACAAAGAAAAACAGAAAAGTACCAACAATAATTAGTGGGTAGTTCATATCAGGACCCATAACGAATCCAGACGGGAAGTTGGTGACGATCTCGGCAGGTCCACCCACAGCGATAAGTGCAACTATCGCACATGCAACAGAAATAACAGCGACAACAAGTGTTTGTACAAAGTCAGATGCTACGACCCCCCATGCGCCACTAAGCAGTGATATAGTAAGCACCGCAAGGCCTGTTAGCCATATGGTCGTTGTCATATCGAAGCCAAAAGCGGCTCCTACAAAGACAGATAGCCCGTTCAGCCACACAGCAGCATTTAAGATGCTTAATGGAATGATCGCCCAAGTAAAAAATTGTTCGTTGGTACTACCAAACCGATTACGAATCGCCTGAGTAGGAGTATCGACACGTGTTTGGCGAAAGCGTTTAGCAAACCATAGGTACGATGCACCATATGCTAATATATTGCCTACGAAGATAGCTGCTGCAAGCATGCCATCATTAAAACCTTTACCAGCAGCACCTGTAAATGTCCAAGCACTGAACTGGGTCATGAATGCGGTAGAACCAACCATCCACCATAGCATTCGTCCACCACCACGGAAGTAGTCACTGGAAGAGTTAGTGGCCATTTTCTTAAAGGCGAGGCTAATGAATATCATCAGCATAAAGTACCCGCCTATTACCATAACCTCTATATTCATAGTGTTCTCTTGATTATGCCAACATAAGCTTGTGGTTGGTTGTGACTTTTAGTTTAAGTTGGTGGTAAGAGTTTATGAGTTATTAATTAGAGAATACTCGTGATCTGATCCTTGCTGAGTATCTATTTCGATTCTTTCCCCATCACTGTTAATCGTTTTACGCTAAGGCGACAGAATGTAATTGGTTAAGAATAGACGCGCTTTTGCCTGCATTTCTGGTTTGCTAAATGAAAAATCCCCCAGTGACGCTTAATCATTGGGGGATTTGTTTATTTAATTCGTGGTGAAATTACCAAGTATATTTGATCCCAACACGGTAGCGGTTTTGACGTTCATCGCTAGTGCTATTCACTTTCACATTACCGAATTCAACGAATGGACGCCATAAGTCACCATTAGCGGCTTTGTAAGCGTAAAGCAGGCGGAAGTTGTGTAGGTAATCTGTTTTACCATCGTCAAACAGGTTTTGACCGTTGCTTTCCATCTCGCGCCAAATATTGAACTCGTATTGGAAATCCCAGTTACCGGTGTTGTAACCGAGCCAGGTATCAAATTGTTGGATCTTCGAGTGATAGCTATCGCCGTTAACACCTGTTTGGCCATAATCCCATAGCTTCCACTTATATCGACCTTGAACTCGGAAGCCATTGTCGAAGGCGTAATTCAAACGCGCATAAGGGACGTAAACAATACCTGCTGATGTGAAATCAAGGGATGAACCTAGTAAGTAAACGGTGTTATCGTTCAGTTTGTCGTAGTAGAAAGCGGAAAATTCCGAGCCGCCCATCGTCATAGAGTCGAAAGCGCCATCTTCGTTTGAGTAACGCGCATCAAGCTCAAAACCAATATTTTTGCCGGTATCGAGAAATACCTTGAAACGGTCGCCGTGACTCTTAGATTCATCAGAGTATTGATGACGGTATTCAACCGTTGTTTTGTAGTCGTTGGCGACAGCGTGAGAAGCCGTTGCTAAAAGCATCGAAGCAGCAACGAATTTAATTGTTGTTTTCATAATTACCTTTCTAACTGTAATAGGATTGTGTAAATAATTAGGTGTAAGCATTTGCGCTACTGGCTGGCACTTCTGTTGGTCGCCATGGGTCACCAGTATGTTCAAGCCATGGAAGTAGCTCTTCCTCGACTAATTTTTTAATTAGGCTTTCGTTTTGCTCTGCAATGTTTTGCATTTGGTATGGATCGCTGACGTTGTCATGGAGAACGAAAGTGAGCGGTTTACCAATTTTTCTGTCAATCATCAGGGTGTAGCGATCAGTACGTACACCACGTCGCCCGTAAGACTGGCCGCCATAAGGCATAAAGGTATAAATTTGCGAGGTCGGTTTTTTATCGCCTTCAATGCCTGACACGGTATTGGCATAGTTGAAGCCCTCAACCGTGTCTGGAATTTGATCTGATATACCCATTAAGCCAAAAATGGTTGGGTAGATATCCGGTGCAGAGAACAGCAAATCGTCAGTATTTGGTGATAACGTGCCAGGCCAGCGGAAGATCATTGGAATGCGCATAGACTCTTCATAGTGAACATTCTTGGTTGGATTACCATTTGAACCCATGCAGCAGCCGTGATCGGAGAAAAAGACCACTAATGTATCTTCTTCAAGGTTAAGGCGTTCTAGCTCATCGATGATTCGACCAAACTGTTCGTCAACGCCGTTTACCATAGCCATATACTCTTTGAAGTATTTCGGGCCATAACCATCAAGGTATTCTTTGTCCCAATTTACGTTCGGGCGAGTGTTTAGGCTTTCAGATGTTTCGTCTTCATAACGATCTAGGTATTTTTGCGGTACCTGATCATAAGGTGAGTGCGGCGGATTCATTGATACGACAAGTGTGAACGGCTTATCGTTGTCGCGGTAATTACCCCCTTCATTGCGTAGGTACTTTATGGCTATATCGGCTTCGTGCTCTGGGCTCCACTGGTCGATCACCAGCGGTTTATCCCGTGGTGTATCGTTGGTCCAATAGATAGGCTTCATATGTAGATCATAGGTGCCATAGGCGTACCAAAAATCAAATCCATGACGGCGATCTGGCGCCGTCCAATCATTCCAATAACGGCCTTCCATTGGGTTGTTATAGCTAGGTACGAAGGGAGCTTCAGGCGTATCAAGGTGCCATTTCCCGATATAGCCCATGTTGTAGCCATTGCGCTTCAGAATATCTGACCATGTAACAGTGCTTTTTTTCAGTTCAATACCAAAGTCTTTACCGCCAAAGTTCCCCGGCATCGCGGTATGGCTATTACCTTGAATACCGTTACGGTAAGGGTATTGCCCTGTCATTAACATGCCACGAAATGGTGTACACAAAGGAAAGTTTGAGACCGCTTGGCGTAAGAACACACCTTGTTTAGCAAAACGGTTAATGTTTGGCGTATCAGATCGGTCTTGGTTCATAAAGCCTAAAGACTGGGTACGCATTTCATCAGGGAATACGATCAATAGGTTGGGTTTCTTCTTTTGTTGACCTTCAGATTCTGCTGTTGCCAAAGAAGATTGAACCGAACTACAACCGGTGGTGGCTGCTGTAGCGGCAACAGCACTGGTTGCCGCCATTCCTTTCAATAGATTTCGTCGTGTTATGGACATGTAAAGCTCCTGAGGTTTCGATATTCCGTGCTAACTAAATGAAAGTACTCGTGCGTCATTTAGTTATGCTTTTCATTCGTTTGCTTTTGTTGTTCTGCGAATTGCTGTGGATCGTAAGTTATCGAAAGTGTGTTGGCTGTGTAATTGATCACAAAAAGTAAATCGAAAGAAAAAAAGGTTTGTTACGAAAGTAATAAAAGACTTAAAAAAAGAAAAGAAAGGTGATTAGTGATGGGCTATTACGGTTTTTGGTTTGGCTTTCGGCTTTTCGAAGGTTATTATAGGACTCAATGCGTAAGGTTACGCAAGAGAAACGCAATAATACGAAAGAGTGTGAAAGAGATCAAAAGTTTTTAACTTCCGTATTGTTGCTTTCGTTTTTAGGTGTAAGCTGTATTCGAAATCAAGCGAAAGAGATTTTGCTGGTTTCGTAAGGAGACGAGTAAAGTGAAAAGTGCAGTCGAAAGGCGCATGGAAATCGTAAATGTGGTTAACCGAGATGGTAAAGCCCGTGTCGAGGACCTTGCTGCACAGTTTGATGTCTCAAGTGTCACTATTCGTAGCGACCTGAGTTTTTTGGAAAAAAATGGTTATGTCGTACGTTCGCATGGCGCGGCCATTCCAAATACAGGGGTAATTGCAGAGCTTACGGTTCAAGAGAAACGCCGCCAAAATGCAGGCATAAAATCTTTAATCGGTCAGGCTGCAGCAAAGCTAATAGAAAGTGGTGACACCGTTATTCTAGATTCGGGTACTACTACGCGAGAAATCGCCTCTAGCCTTAAGTCGCTGGAAGATGTAGTGGTAATGACCAATGGTCTGGATGTTGCAATGGAGTTAGCATCGGCACCTGGTATAGAGGTATTGATGTCTGGTGGTGTGCTTCGTAAGAACGCATTGTCTTTTTCTGGCTCGCAAGCCGAGGGTAGCTTGAAGAATTACCGTTTTGACAAGGTTTTTCTTGGGGTTGATGGCTTTGATTTGCGAGCAGGTATCACAACACATAACGAGCAGGAAGCTAGTCTAAACCGCTTAATGTGTGAAATTTCTGAACAAGTAATTGCAGTTGCGGATTCAACTAAGTTTGGTAAACGTAGCTGTCATATGATTCGTGAGTTTGGAAATATTGATATCTTAGTAACGGATTCTGATCTTCCTGAAGACTACTTACAAGGTCTTCGTGAAATGAAGGTTGACGTTATTATCGTAGAGAAAGATTACTAACTACTGACTCCATAGCAGCATATCAGATGTTGATTGTGGAGTTAGTACATGAACACCCTTCTTAACCTCGTTCAACGCCATAAAGCGGGCGAACAAATTGGAATTTATTCTGTTTGTTCGGCGCACCCTTTGGTGATTGAAGCTGCACTGATGCAAGCGTTGAACGATGATTCTTTATTATTAATCGAAGCTACCTCCAATCAGGTCGATCAATTTGGCGGTTACACAGGCATGACGCCTGTTGATTTCCGTAACTTCGTTCTCAATAAGGCCGAGCGCCTTCAATTTCCAACTGAAAAGCTTATTTTAGGTGGCGACCACCTTGGTCCCAACCGCTGGCAAAACTTGCCTGCTGAAGAAGCAATGGTAAAAGCTGATGACTTAATTGCTGCTTATGTTGCCGCTGGGTTTAAGAAAATTCACCTTGATTGCAGCATGTCTTGTAAAGGTGAGCCGGTACCACTTACGGATGAAGTGGTTGCCGAGCGTGCTGCCCGATTAGCTGTCATTGCGGAGAAAACGGCAGTAGAGACTTTTGGTTATAGCGATATTACTTACGTTATTGGTACTGAAGTACCGGTACCGGGTGGTGCAGCTGAAGAGCTTGATGAGTTAGAAGTGACCTCGCCAGAAGCCGCGCGAAAAACCATTAATTGTCACCGCGAAGCATTCGAAACCGCAGGTGTGATCAACTGCTGGGAGCGGGTTATTGGTTTGGTTGTTCAACCTGGTGTTGAGTTTGACCACACTGGTGTTATTGATTACCGCCCAGAAAAAGCCCAAGCGCTTAGCCGTGTTGTTGATGATTATCAACACCTTATCTTTGAAGCGCATTCAACCGATTACCAAACAGATAAAGCCTATCACGCCTTGGTACAAGATCATTTTGCCATCTTGAAAGTTGGCCCAGCGCTAACGTTTGCTATGCGCGAAGCCTTGTTTAACTTGTGTGACATTGAAGAGCAAATTACCGCAAAAGCACATTGTTCGAACTTGCGTGAAATGATTGAGAAGCAAATGTGTGAAGCCCCTGAATATTGGAACAAATATTATCAGGGCGATGAGTCACAACAGCGCTTTGCTCGCTGCTACAGCTTCAGTGATCGCATTCGCTATTACTGGCCTGATCAACAGATTAATCAAGCCCAAGAAAAACTCTTCGGCAACCTTTCTCGCTCGGGTATGCCACTGCCGTTGCTTAGTCAGTACTTGCCTGAACAGTTTCATGCTGTTCGTGAAGGCAACGTTGAATCGGCACCCAAAGCGTTGGTGTTAGACAAAATTCGTCAGGTACTTCGTAGCTACGCGAAGGCTTGCAAAACAAATAAAGGTTAAGAGGAAAAGTATGAATCATTATCTGGGCTACTCAGAGCAAGATCTAGAAAGCTTAAAAGGCTTTTGGACTGCTAAAGAAATTGAACAGCAACCAAGCTGTTGGCGTAAGACTGACGCAATTCTGAAAGAGTGTTCTACAACAATCAGTGAATTTATGAATGTGGTGTTGGCACAACCGGAACTGCGGATCATTATGACAGGTGCTGGTACATCAGCATTCGCAGGTCGTGCACTCGCACCGTTGTTGTCAGAAAAACTAGAACGCCGAGTTGAAGCAATTGCCACGACAGATATTGTTTCGAATCCTGCTCAGTATTTTGCTGAAGATATTCCAACATTGTTGGTGTCGTTTGCACGTTCGGGCAACAGCCCTGAAAGCGTGGCTGCGGTTGAGTTAGGCAATCAGTTTCTAACAAATTGTTACCACTTAGTACTGACATGTAATGCCGATGGCCAGCTGTATAAAAATAGCTTGAATGATGCAAAGGCACTTTCAGTATTGATGCCAGAAGAGACCAATGATCAATCATTTGCGATGACCTCAAGTTTTTCTTCAATGATGCTGTCAGCACTTTCGATTTTGGATGGTAATAACGATTACACGAAAGCAATTGAAAACATATGCCGCTGTTCTGAGGCGTTGGTCAAGGAATTTAATGCAAAAATCTGCGATATTGCATCCCATGATATTGATAGGGTTATTTACCTAGGCAGTGGTGGTTTACAAGGGCTTGCACAGGAATCAGCATTGAAGTTACTAGAACTTACCGCAGGCAAGGTTGTGGCTGCATTTGATTCGCCATTGGGCTTCCGCCACGGTCCAAAATCGATTGTTGATCCTAAAACAATGATCGTCGTTTACATTTCTAATGACCCGCATACCCGTAAATATGATCTTGACCTGCTCGATGAGCTTCGTCGTGATAATAATGCCGGTAAGGTTATTGCAATAGCGGCGCAACTTGATGAATGTGTTACAGAAGGTCACTACTGCCATGTACCTATGATGGACACGGCTACTGACGCTGAACTGTTATTTCCATACATTCTTTTCGCTCAAATTTATTCTTTCCACCGTGCACTAGCACTGGGCAATACGCCTGATAACCCATGTCCAACCGGTGAGGTAAACCGCGTTGTGCAAGGGGTAAGTATCTATTATTCATATGATTATTTAAATAATAAGAAATAAAGGTAGAAAATTATGACTGCACCCAACATTGTCTGGACCCGTATCGACGAGCGTTTACTTCACGGCCAAATCCGTATTACGTGGGGAAAACACACAGAAGCAAACCTTATTCTTGTTGCTAACGACGAAGCAGCAGAAGGGCCTAATGCGGCATTTATGCAAGCAGGCATGAAAGCGTCTGCTGGTGGTGAATACGCTGTTCGCTTCTTCTCTATTCAGAAGACGATAGATGTGATCCATAAAGCTTCACCGAAACAACAGATCTTCATCTTGTGTAATAACCCAACAGACGTTGCTCGCCTTGTCGAAGGGGGAGTTCCTTTACCACATTGTAATGTCGGTAACATGCATTTCCATGAAGGTAAGCGTCAAATCACTAAAACGGTATCTGTCGATGATAAAGATATCGACGCTTTTAAACGTATTGTTGCTAAAGGTGTGACATGTACGATTCAAAACACACCGGATCAAACTCCGATTGATGTTTTAGAGCTGGCAAAAGAGTCTGCTTAATTTTAAACCCTTATTTCCCTACAAACAGAGATTTAGACAAGGAATAAATCATGTTTTTTGAAGCTGCGCTGGTTGCGATATGGGCGTTCTTATGTGGTATCGATAAATACGATGTTGCGTTGAACATTCACCGTCCATTGATCACCGGTCCTATCGTTGGCCTAATTATGGGCGACATGCAAATTGGTTTGATTGCTGGTGCAACACTTGAACTAGCTTGGTTGGGTCTAGTGCCTAACGCAGGTGCTCAGCCGCCTGATGTAACTCTTGGTACGATTGCTGCTGTTTCATTTGCGGTAATGACTGGTCAGTCAGCAGAAGTGGCAATGGGTGTTGGTATGCCAATTGCCGTACTTATGCAGATGCTTACGATTGGTTTCTTCGCCGTAACATCATTCTCTATGGGTAAACTTGACCGTTTTGCAGAGCGAGGCGACTCAAATGGCATAGATAGGTACCTGCTCATCACCATTACATTGCGTGGTCTCCTATTCGCAGTCGTTGCTTTCTTCACTGTTTACTTTGGTGAGCACGCGGCAACGTGGATTGATGAGAATGCGCCAACAGTACTGCTAGAAGGTCTAGGCATTGGTGCCCGTATGGTACCTGCGATTGGTTTTGCAATGCTGCTTAAAATTATGTGGTCAAAAGAAGTGGCGGGTGTGTTCTTCATTGGTTTCGTGATGACAACGTACTTACATTTGCCAATTATGGCAGTTGCAGTATTGGGCGCTTCAGCAGCCGCACTGTACTTCTTCTTTAGCGGTAACGGTAATTCAAATAATCAACAAGCAGAGGAATTTGAAGATGGCATCTGATATCACAGCAGGCACGCTAAACGAGACAAACACGAAAGTTCACGAAAACTTGGTTGATGATATCGACGCTTATGAAGATACCACGCCGCGTAAAGTCTCGAAGAGAGATCTATGGATTYGTTCGATACGCGGGCTATTCATGGAAGGTAACTTTAACTTTGAACGTATGCAGGCTGGTGGTTTTGCTTACTCCATTATCCCGGCATTGAAAAAAATTCACGGTGATAACAAACGTGAYTTTGCAAAGTCGTTAAAAAACCACCTTCAGTTCTTTAATGCAAGCCCGAAACTGTTCACTTTCCTGCTTGGCACTGCAATTGCGATGGAGGAGAAGAAAGAAAAACCTTCGACAGTAAACGTAATGAAGGTTGCAGGTATGGGACCAACGGGTGGCATCGGTGATGCTATCGACCACATGACTTTAATGCCGTTAACGTTGGCACTCGGTGCATCTATTGCACTAGAAGGTTCGATTGCAGGCCCGTTCGTGTTCTTCTTGCTGTATCAAACTGCTCACTTTTTAGCGTACTTTGGCCTGATGTTTATGGGTTATAAAGCGGGTACCGCTGCCATGGTGAACATGGGGGATACGACTGAGAAATTGGCAAAAGCAGCCAATATCATGGGTATCTTTGTTATTGGGGCATTGTCGGCCACCTTTATACGGGTTCAGACCGCGGCATCCCTTGAGTTAGGGGGGGCAACGGTTAATTTACAAACCGACTTGTTCGATAAGATTATGCCCAACCTGTTACCGCTGTGTTTAGTGTTCTTTATGTTCAAGATGGTGAAGGGCACTGGCTTCTGGGCTAAACCACCGGTACTGATCTTCGCAACTTTGGCTGGTGGTGTTGTCGGACATGCCTTAGGCATTCTGTAATAAACACATTTTAAGCAATCAAACAATTAAGCAATAAATAAAGGGGGCACGAGCTGCCCCCTTAGTAAGGATTTTCAAATGATTGGTATTGTAGTTTCAGGTCACATCAACTTCGCATCAGGTATGGGATCGGCAGTAAAAGCCATTGCTGGTGAACAAGATCAACTTGAGTTTATTGATTTTGTTGAATCAATGTCGACTGACGAGCTAGAAGCAGAGCTTCGCCAAGCAGCGAAGCGTGTTGATGGTGGAGAAGGCGTGTTGTTCCTAACCGATATTCCTGGTGGTTCTCCTTGTAACCGTGCCTTAGCCATCATGATGGACACTGGTAATGTTGAGTTAATTGCAGGTGCTAACCTTCCAATGATTGCTAACGCAGCGTTCGAACGTGATGGTGCCGAGCTAAAAGAATTAGTTGAAACGCTACTTGAAATTGGCGGTTCATGCATGCAAGACATGCGTAAAGAGTTAGAAGCGGTGATGGCACCAGAGCCAGAACTAGAATGTGAAGACGGACTATAAATATGCGTTACGCCTTACTCGCAGATCGTGTTTTTACCCCAGAAGGCATCAAGACAGATACTGTTGTCGTGGTGGCGAATGGCAAGATTGAAGCTGTGACGTCAACGGCACCAACTGACTGTGAAGTCATTCATTTAGATGGTCAGTCTATCATGCCTGGCTTTGTTGATATCCATATCCATGGCCGACAAGGGGCAGACGTCATGGATGCAACAGACGAAGCATTGCAAAGCATCGCTGATGCTCTACCAAAGACCGGCGTTGTAGGTTGGGTTGGTACAACAGTTACCGCTCCATGGAATGACATATTAAACGCATTAAAGCGTGTTCGTACCTTTATTGAAAATGAACAGGCTCAAGGTGCAATGTTATTAGGGAGCTTTTTAGAAGGCCCTTATTTTACCGAGCCACATCGAGGCTCTCATCCTCCCGCTTTTTTGAAGTCGCCAACGACTCAAGAGTTAGAGCAATTGAAAGAAGCTGCAGCGAGTACTTTAATTCGTGCTGCTGTTGCACCAGAAGCGGATGGTGCAATGGAAGCTATCAGCTGGCTAACAGAACACGGAATTAAAACGTCGGTGGCCCATACGGATGCCACGTTTGATCAAGTGACAGAAGCTCATCAGCGCGGAGCTGACTGCGGAGTGCATTTATTCAATGGCATGCGCGGGCTTCATCACCGTGAGCCGGGTTGCTGTGGTGCGGTTTTATACCACGATATGCTTGCTGAACTGATTGCTGATGGCATTCATGTTAATCCTGTGATGATGCAACTTGCTTATCGCATGAAAGGGTATCAAGGCATTGCACTTATTACAGACTGTATGCGTGCTGGTGGCCTTAGTGATGGTGAGTACCAACTAGGTGCACAAACTATCACCGTAACTAATGGTGAGGCACGTAGTCCATGCGGTTCATTGGCTGGCAGTACATGCAGTTTAGATCAAGCATTACGAAACATGATTTTTGAAAGCCAAGTTCCAGAATGGGACGCGGTACAAATGGCATCGTCAGTACCTGCAAAATATTTAGGTGTTGAACATCGGCTTGGCAGTATTGCTAAGGGGATGGATGCAAGCCTGACAATAATGAACAACGAATTACAAGTTCAAGGCACTTTAATTAATGGCGAGTGGGCTTATAAAGCAGTGTAAATATCACTGAGCCGTATTCTTTACCATTCGCCCAAATAATTGTTACGAGGTTAAAAATGGAAATTCGCCAACCTATTCATAGTGAACATGCTAAGCAGCTAGATACTGCTGGCTTACGTGAGCAATTCTTAATTGAGAATATGTTCCAAGAAGGTCAGATTAACCTTACTTATAGTCACATTGACCGAATTATTGTCGGTGGGGCGGTACCAACAACAGAAGCGCTGACGCTTGAAGGTGGTAAAGAGCTCGGGGTCGACTTCTTTCTTGAACGTCGGGAAATGGGCGCCATTAACATTGGTGAAGCTGGCCTCGTAACGGTTGATGGCAAAGTATTTGAAATTGGCCACCGCGAAGCTATCTATGTGGGTAAGGGGGCGAAAGAAGTGCTGTTTACCAGCGTATCTGAAGAGAAGCCTGCGCGCTTCTATGTCAATAGCGCCCCTGCTCATATGACATACCCAACACGTAAAATTACCCGTGAAGATGCATCTCCTGAGACTTTAGGTAATCAAGAGAATTGCAACGTTCGCACCATCAATAAATATCTACACCCAGCAGTATTGCCTACCTGTCAGTTGACGATGGGGTTAACTGAACTTGCGCTGGGAAGTTTGTGGAACACCATGCCGTGCCATACCCATGAGCGTCGTATGGAAGTGTATCTGTATTTCAATATGAAAGAAGACAATATCGTCTTCCATTATATGGGTGAACCTCAGGAAACTCGTCATATCGTGATGCGCAACGAACAAGCGGTGATCAGTCCGAGTTGGTCGATTCATTCTGGTGTCGGTACTGCGGCATATACCTTTATTTGGAGCATGGTAGGTGAGAATCAAACCTTCCATGATATGGACCACATCGCCATGAGCGATCTGAAATAACCCCACCTCTTATTAATTAATGATACGGCAAAGAGATTAGGCTCTATTTTTTACGAGCCTGCCGTATCGTCATGAATGATTATCAGGAATTAAAATGAACAAATTCGATTTAACTAATAAAGTTGCCATTGTTACTGGTTGTAATACTGGCCTTGGTCAAGGTATGGCTTTAGGTTTGGCAAAAGCCGGGGCAGATATAGTGGGTATTGGCCATGTTGAGGCCGCAGACACTCAAAAACAAGTTGAAGCACTGGGTCGTAAATTCCATTACATTACCGCGAATTTAATGGAGCAAGACAACCTTGAAGTACTGGTTGCTGAAGCGACTGAAGTGATGGGGCAGGTTGATATTCTGGTAAATAATGCTGGGATTATTCGTCGTGAAGATGTTTTAGAATTCTCAAAAGAAAATTGGGACGACGTTATTAATATTAACCAGAAAACATTATTCTTTTTATCTCAGGCTGTTGCTAAGCAGTTTGTTAAACAAGGTAATGGCGGAAAAATCATTAATATTGCTTCAATGCTGTCTTTCCAAGGTGGTATCCGTGTTCCTTCTTATACGGCAAGTAAATCTGCGGTTATGGGCTTAACACGCGCATTGGCTACCGAGTTGGCTGAACATAACATCAATGTAAATGCGATTGCCCCTGGCTATATGGCAACGGATAACACCGAGGCACTGCGTGCGGATGAAGCGCGTAATGCCGCAATCCTTGAGCGTATTCCAGCTAACCGTTGGGGCTTGCCTGCAGATCTTGAAGGCCCTGCCGTATTCCTCGCGTCTTCTGCAAGTGATTATGTTAATGGTTATACCATCGCGGTCGATGGCGGTTGGCTTGCACGTTAAGGAGATAAGGAGATGGCATTAGGAACCAAGCAACAAGCCCTTGATGTAATGAAACGTGTATATCGCTATCAGGCAGCAAACCAAACACGCAGTGTGGTACGTCGTAGTGGTAAGACTCGATTTATTAAAGATACCGACTGGGAACGTGGTGTATTTTGGTCTTGCGCCGCCGCAGCATGGAAAGCAACAGAAGACAAAGAATACCTTGATGGGGTGATGAACTACACCTTACACACTGGTTTTAGAACGGGCGCATTCCCCCGTTTTGCTGATGACCATGTGTGCGCCCAAGCTTATCTGGATGTTTACCCAGAAATAAATATCCCTGAAGCGCTGGAATCGACCATTATGGCGTTCGATATTATGCTTGATGAGCCAAAACCAGGCCATCGCGACTGGTGGTGGGTGGACTCACTGTTCATGGCCCCTCCTGCTTTTGCTGCATTGTCGAAAGTGACCGGTGAACGTAAGTATGTCGATTACATGCATACGGCGTTCTGGGATTCGGTTGAGCACCTTTACGATCCTGACACAAAGTTGTTTTACCGTGACTACCGTTACATGCCTACAGAAGTGGGTCAGAAATACCGTGATGAATTCGGTGATGGTGGGTCAGAATTTCGTGAAGCCAACGGTGAGAAGGTGTTTTGGTCGCGCGGAATAGGCTGGATGCTGGCGGCTGTACCAAGATTGATGGCACGCTTCCCAGATGACTTTGAACAACAACAGCCATACCTTGAGTTGTTCAACAACTTGGCAGCAGAAGTGATCAAGTACCAGCAAAGTGATGGCTTCTGGCGCACAAGCTTGCTTGATCCTGAAAACTTCCCGGCACCGGAAAGTAGTGCCACATCGCTGTTCTGTTATGGCTTGGCATGGGGCATCAATACGGGTCATCTTGAGCGTGAAATCTATCTACCCGTCGTCGAAAAAGCATGGCAAGCACTACAAGGCTGCATTCATGAAAACGGCATGATTGGTTGGGTTCAGCTTCCAGCATTTAATCCAAGAGATGTGAAGTTTGAGCACAATATCGATTATGGCGCGGGTGCCTTTATGTTGGCTGCCACAGAAATTGCCAAACTAGCCGACTAAACTAAGGCTATAGAGCTGAAGAACCGATCAAGACAATGCCCAGCCTTGCTGGGTATTTTTTTATCATAAGGAGAGTGGGATGTATAAATTAGTTGTATCAGATTTAGACGGAACATTGCTGACGCCCGACCATGTTATTGGCCGTTATACCAAAAGCATTCTTGAACAGTGGGTTGCTAAAGGCTACCACTTTGTCTTTGCGTCTGGACGACATCACTTAGATGTGTTCGGGATCCGTGAATACCTAGGGCTTCCAGCCTACATCATTAGTGCCAATGGTGCCCGAGTGCATGATACTGATGGCAAGCTCGTACTAGGCCATGATGTTCAATGCGATGTTATTGAAGAAGTGTTGGCAAGGGTTGGGCATGATGAGGCACTCAATATTCACCTGTTTAGCGATGAAGGTTGGCTATCGAGTAAAAGAAATGACGACATTGAAAAATATCACCGCATAAGTGGGTTTGGTTACTCCTTGCTTCATCAATCAAATATGCCGTCTGAAAACATCGCCAAGTTATCGATGAGTCATCACGAACACCAGTATCTGGTTCAGTATGAACAACAGCTTTCTGTCATGCTGTCGGGACGAGCAAATGTGATGTTCTCCAGCCCTTATTGCTTAGAAGTGACGGCACTGAAAGCAACCAAAGGCAATGCATTGGAAGTTGTTGCTGCTCATCTTGGGGTGGCAAGGGAGCATACCCTCGCATTTGGTGATGCAATGAATGATAAAGAGATGCTGGAGTATGCAGGTAAGGGGCTGATTATGGCAACAGCGCAGGATCGGCTGAAACAATGTTTGCACCGTCATGAGGTAATTGGCAGTTGTGCTGATGAAGCGGTCGCAAATTATATCTCGGCTTATTTATAACGCACACTCAGGCTTCATTGTTACAGTATGGTAATAGTCATTTGTGTTTTTAGCGGATTATCATTCTTTCATCGATCAATATAATGGCACCCATCGAAACGGAACAGTTCGTTTCCACAGAATTTGATTTTGATGAAAGGATAAAAGAATGACTGCTCAGACAATTAAATCTCGTGCTGCTGTTGCTTGGGGCCCAGGCCAAAAACTATCAATGGAAGAAGTGGATGTGATGCCACCGCAAAAAGGTGAAGTCCGCATCCGCATGATTGCAACCGGTGTTTGTCACACAGACGCATTTACTCTATCAGGTGACGATCCTGAAGGGATCTTCCCATGTATCTTGGGTCACGAAGGTGGCGGTATCGTTGAGTCTATCGGCGAAGGCGTGACAAGTGTTCAGGTTGGCGACCACGTAATCCCTCTTTATACACCAGAGTGTGGTGAGTGTAAGTTCTGTAAGTCGGGCAAAACGAACCTGTGTCAGAAAATTCGCGAAACGCAAGGTAAAGGCTTGATGCCAGACGGCACAACCCGTTTCTCTATTAACGGTGAGCCAATTTTCCACTACATGGGTACATCGACGTTCTCTGAGTATACGGTATTACCAGAAATCTCATTGGCGAAAGTAAACCCAGATGCACCACTTGAAGAAGTGTGTCTACTAGGTTGCGGTGTCACGACGGGTATGGGTGCGGTAATGAATACAGCCAAAGTGGAAGAAGGCGATACTGTTGCTGTCTTCGGTCTTGGTGGTATTGGTCTGTCTGCTATTATCGGCGCGCAGATGGCGAAAGCATCACGCATCATTGCTATCGACATTAACGAGAGCAAGTTCGAACTAGCGCGTAAGTTAGGCGCAACAGATTGCGTGAACCCGAAAGACTTCGATAAGCCAATTCAAGATGTGATCGTTGAAATGACCGACGGCGGCGTTGACTACTCGTTTGAATGTATCGGTAATGTACACGTTATGCGTTCGGCCCTAGAGTGCTGCCATAAAGGTTGGGGTGAGTCTGTTGTTATCGGCGTTGCTGGCGCTGGCCAAGAGATTTCAACTCGTCCATTCCAGTTAGTGACTGGCCGTGTATGGCGTGGTTCTGCATTCGGTGGCGTTAAAGGCCGCTCTGAACTACCTGAGTACGTAGAGCGTTACATGCAAGGTGAGTTTAAGCTAGACGACTTCATTACTCACACCATGGCACTGGAAGACGTTAACGAAGCGTTTGATCTGATGCACAAAGGCGAAAGTATTCGTACCGTACTTCATTTCGATAAGTAATTATTACTTAGACAGACGACAGTTAACCTTGTGATGTTTAAATAATTAGCCCCCTCCTTCGGAGGGGGCTTTTTTATTAACTCGCTTTCATATTGTAATCTTTTTTACTTTCGTTGGTGATGCTCTTGGCGTAAAATGGTTTTGTTTTCTTTCATATTATTGCATTGTGATCTTCATTATTTTTCATTTGTATTCTTTTGCTAACGTTAATGCCTAATTATTGTGCAATGACGGAGGTAACAATGAAAAAGCTCCCCCTAATCCTTTCCATATCAGCAGCCTTAGCGACTGTCTCATTTTCATCTTGGGCGATAACGCCTGTAGAGCCAAACAACCTAATCAAGACAGAATTGAGTAGTGTAGATCAGCAGGAGTTTCATCAGTTAAGAGTGCGTTGGGCAGAAAATTACCTAGGCGATCCCGAGATCCCTTTCGACGATAGATTGAAAAGCATGGTTGTTAGCACTAACAACAATGCCGAGAAGCAATGGCTATCAATGAATACTGAGACTGATCGCCACAGTTTATGGGACGATCTTTGGCTAAATGAAGATACTGAAGAGGGGCGAGCCGTTTTAGGGCAAAACATTCGGGCCTCTTACCAGCGAATATTTACCATGGCCAAAGCTTACCGCTTAAGAGATGGGCAATATCAAAACAACCCAGAGCTGCTAGCGGCAATTATTGACGGCATGGACTTCATAAATACGCATTATTACAAGGTAGGGGCGAAGGAGTGGGGTAATTGGTGGAATTGGGAGCTGGGTACACCGCGTGATGTTCACAATATTCTCAGTTTGATTTATGACGATGTCCCGCAAGCTCTTGTAACGAACCATCTAGCAGCGACAGAGTACTTTACGCCAGAGGCAACACATTTGGGCGCGGGCCCTGGTGCCGCGTGGTCGAGTAATCCGAATTATCGGGAATCAACTGGCGGTAATCGAACCGATAATACGCAGGTTGTTTTACTTCGTGGGATACTTGGTAACAACACTGTAGAAATAGAAGAATCCATTGCCGCCTTACCACCGGTACTTGAGTATGTCACCATCAGTGATGGCTTCTATCAAGATGGCTCATTTGTTCAACATTACGATATTGCTTACAACGGTACGTACGGCAATGTTCTTCTCAATGGGCTAGGGCTACAGATTAATCTGGTTGCAGGATCTCCTTGGGAAGCGACAGATCCTACACTACAAGAAATATACCCGATTATTTACAAGAGCTTTGAACCATTCCTTTATAAAGGGACAATGCTTGAGTTTGTTAATGGCCGTGCGATCTCCAGACCTAAAGAGCAAGGTCATGATGTGGGACACCAAGTAATGCGCTCGATATTGCATTATATCGATGGCGCGACACCTGAAGATCAATCTCGTCTCGAATCGATGCTTAAGACCTTGATAAATGGTGATACTTTCCAAGATTTCTTTTCATCAACCAGTAATGTAGTGAACTACCAAAAGTCAGTGGTATTAGTGAATGACGAAACCATTCCTGAGCGAGGTGAGTTAGTAGGGCATTACAGCTATCCGACCATGGATCGAGCGATACACCGGCGAGATGGCTGGCTATTTAGTGTTGCGATGCATTCAAGCCGTTTAGGAAACTTTGAATGCATGAATGAAGAAAACCGTAAAGGTTGGTATACCGGTGACGGCATGTCGTATCTCTATAACGGTCAACTCGATCACTATACTGATTTTTGGCCTGCAATAGACAGTTACAAGCTGGAAGGAACGACTGTCGATAATCAGCTAATGCAGGAATGCGAAGGTCAGCGAAATGATATCAGAGGGGGCCGAAAATCTGAGATGGATTGGGTTGCTACCCTGAAGTTGGGCGATTTCGGTATCGCAGGTATGGATTTCTATAACTGGGATGAAACACTGACTGCGAAGAAGTCGTGGTTTATGTTAGATAACGAAGTTGTCATGCTGGGTTCCGATATTCAATCGAGCATAGGTGCAGAATTAGCAACGGTTGTGGCGAATCGCAAGGTTGCTGGTGAAGGGCAAACGAGCATCTATGTTAATGGAAAAAGCTGGGATAATAGTCAGGGTACCGTAGAAGACGTATCTAGCGTAAGTGTCCGTAACTCGGCGCTGAATAATAGCGATGTAAGTTATGTTTTCTTAGCACCAACGGATATTGAGTTAAAGCGTGAGCAGCGTATTGGCGATTGGTCTGAAATTGGTACTCGTGAGGGGGAAGTCGAAGCCTCGTTCATTTCTGCGGAACAAAAACATGATGCGCAGCAAAACAGTTACGCTTATGCCTTATTGCCAAATGCTGACAGCAAAACGGTTAAGCGATTTACTAAAAATCCTAAGCTAGACATCTTACGTAATGATGACCAAGCGCATGCAATTTTTGATAAGTCATTAAAGCTGCTCGCAGCTAATGTATGGACAGAGCAAAAGGTGGAGATCAATAAGTCGCTAACTACATATAGTCCAATGGCGATTATGATCCAAAAAGATAAAGGCGGTAAACAGCAAATCGCTGTCACTGACCCGTTGCAAACTCAAACATCTGTGCGTTTTAAGTTAGATAAAAAAGTGAAACTGATTTCTGATCCGCAGGGACGTGTCCAGCAACGATCAGCTAAAGAGTTGGTGGTTGATGTGTCTGATCTAAAAGGTATGAGTTATCAGTTTACGGTGAAGTAAAGTGTGCTGATGTATAGCGGAAAGTTTTAACCTGCTCTGGCGGCCATCTTCTCGATGGCCGCCGAATAATATACTCTGAGAGTTGAGCCTATGTACTCCCTATTAAGCTAGGTTCGATATAGGTTGTTTCTGGTTCTGACTCTTCTGTTTCGAATTTGGCCGATAAAGAACAACGGAATATATAAGGATAAACAGGTAGCAAAACGCTGGAATTAAAAATGAATGGGCCATATTGGTCGTGCCTGAAATATAGGTTTGTATCAGCGGAATAGTTGCACCACCAACACCTGCCATAACCAACATACCAGAAGCTCGTTCTTTTAAATGGCCAACTTTGGCAAGGGCAAGCGAGAAGATAACGGGATACATAATTGAGTTCAACAGGCCCAAAGCAACCAGAGCCATTGCGCTGGTTGAGCCTGGATAGACGATAGCAATGGCCGTTACGAACATGGCGAATATTGTATTTGTCGCCAATGTTTTTCGTGGGCTGATCTTACCAAACACGAGGCTTCCTATTATTCTGCCAATCATTGCGCCACCCCAGTAGAGGGTAACCATCTTAGCTGCCGCTATTTGGGGGTAACCGGCATAGTTTGTTAGGTAACTAACGAGAAAGCTGCCAATGCTTGTTTCTGCGCCGGTATAACAAAATATCGCCACGATACCAAAGACCAAATGACGGTGACTTAATATACTTTCACTGTTTTGTGCAACAGGTTCTGCGCTAACTTTTGGCTCTTCCATGTTTATTATCGCGATAGCAAAAGCGACCATAATGATCACAGAGGCGACAGAGATATACATCACTGTTGGCAGAGCGACTGATGAAGAGGAAAAGAGTGCGTAGGCACCAATATAAGGGCCAGCTGTCGTACCGAGTGAATTAATTGTGGATGCGACAGTCAGGCGTTGCGGTGCTGATCTTACCGGGCCAATAGCGACAACATAGGGGTTAGCGATAACTTGTAGCATCGCCACACCGCTCGCAATCACTAATATTGCTCCGAGCAGAGCAAAGAACGATTTTGCAAATAAAGCAGGAATAACGCATAGCGCCCCAATAGAAATTAAACCGAGCCCTGCAATCAACGAGCGTTTATAGCCAACCAGCCTGATTAATCTCACTGTTGGTAAGCATACTAAAAGAGGACTTGAGAAAAAGACTGTTTGAATCAGCATCGATTGCGTTATAGACAGCTCAAATGCTTGTTTTGCATATGGGACCAAAACAGTATTAATTGCGGTTAAAAAACCCCAGAAAAAAAACACACAACTCAATAACGATAATGCGGTAATTGATTTGCTTTTCATTATGTAGCCTTTATAAAAAAAGCCTCCGAAGAGGCTTGCTCGTATATGGTTGTTTGCTAGCTGTATTTAAGCTTCAAGTTTTCTTGAATATTATCTAGCTCGGAATCATTCAGCTTATATTTTCTGTTATAGATAAAGTAAGCAATGAGGCATAGGAATGCTGGGGCAACATAGATGAACTGTAGTCCAGTCAAGGTTTCAGCCGTTTGTTCTTGGTTTGGCATGTAGTTAATCGCAGTAAGCGAAATACCAACGAGGAAACCGGTTAATGCACCAGAGCATTTACTGACCAACGTGTTTACTGAGTAAAGAATACTCTCAGAACGCACGTTGTTTTTTGCATCGCCATAGTCAACCGTATCAGCCACCATGATTAACAGGATCAGCCAGAACATAGCCGAAGATAAACCATGGAATATGCCTGCTAAGCTAGCAAGAATAACCTTAAAATCAGCCGAAACGCTGGCTGCACAAAACAGGGTGATTGCACCAAGCAGCGGCATGATCAAAGCGGCATTGAATAGTGTTTTGCGGCCAACTTTCATCACAAGCGGCTTAAATACTATCAGGGAGCCTACACCGACAATCCCGCCAAACATCATTGATGTTGCAAACAGCTTCGCGTCACCCAGTACATACGTAAAGTAGTACAGGTTCAGGCCGCCCATAAAGTTCACTGCCACGTTGTAGAATAGTGACATAATAACAAGGGCTAGAAACTGTTCGTTCTTGAAGATCGCCTTACGAGCTGCCGTAATATTAAATGCTTCTGCCGCTTTAGGGTCTTCCTCAAAGTTTTGTTTAGTCCAAATACAGGTTATAACCGCACTGACTATTGCTAACACCGCCGCAATGACACCAAACATGAGGTAGCCTTTACCGTCATCACCATCGCCAAGCATCGTGACTAGATAAACACCGGCACCGCCCGCGATATAACTTGCTGCAGTAGCAAATAAGCGTGGATAAGGCATCAAGCCTTCGCGCTCTTTCTTATCGAGTGTAATAGTTGGAACTAATGACCAGAAAGGAGCATCAAGCATGGTGTAGGTCATGCCCCAAAAGATGTAGGTGATGGCAATGAATATTAGCTGTGTTGTGCCATCAAATAGATGGGCTGAGAACAATGAAACAATGGCAATTGCGTTTAATATATTGCCAATCAAAATCCACGGTTTATAGCGCCCCCATTTTGATTTGGTTTTAGCAACAATATAGCCAAGCATAGGGTCATTGACGGTATCCCAAATACGGGCAATCAAGAAAACGGTACCAATGAACGCTGCTGAAACACCAACTACGTCAGTGTAGTAAAAGAATAGAAAGACATTAATTACGTTTAAACCAAAGTCTTTTCCAAAACCACCCAAGCCAAAACTTATCTTGGTGCCTAAATTGACCTTCTTCGTTAATGCATTACTCATAATGTACTATTCCTTGTCGTTATTTTTCAGCGGCTACCGTGTCTAGTGTGACGTATCCAGATTTTGGCACTTCTATCGTGTCTAATCTCTCAATGGTATGGCTCGGGGTGTAACTGACTCTATTCCCTAGGCAGTCATAGACAGACAGTGCAACCTTGGTCGGTTCTTCACAACGTAATACCAATGACTCTTCCATCGCGCCGTTTACGATGGTGACTTTGTCTTCTCCGTCACTAAAAACGTCGCAAATCATGGTTGCGTGTATAGAGATGAGTTTTTCGTTATCAAGTTTTGATTCAATGACGGGGTAATGCATTTCTGGGTAATGGGAATGAAGTTCGCCGTTCAATAGAATTTGCTTGTGTTCATTCCAGAAAGACAACCAATGTTTGGTCATTGCCAGATGCTCAGGCGGCAATGTCTTCAGGTTTGGTGATATTTGTGGCACTGAAAACAGCGTGTTGATGAACTGTAGGCTTGCACTTTCGACACTATCCGATTCTGACCAGATGAACATGTCAGAATGAATAGCGGTATTACCAGAGAACAAGCGAAGATCCATGATGCCTGCGCGGTTGGTAATCGAATCATGTGGGCAGTCATGAACGCGGAATATATTGCCGTACTTGCGGATCATTGAACCAATATAGCGTTGTCTGAATTCGATTAAGATGTCGCTGTTGATTTTTGTGAGCTCTTCGCGCACGCTCATCATTAGGCGATCGACTGCTTCTGGTAGCGATTCCGTATCTCTGTCGGGATCAGGTAGCAGCGCTTTGCCTGTTGCGTAGGTCATATCGAACTCATCGATAAAATCTAATTTAAGGCCATCTAAGCCATAATCTGAGACGACTCGGCAGTACGTTGAAACAAGAAACTCTCGAACCTTTGGGTATCTTGGATCAAGGGTTCCCGTGGCATTTTGTTCWCTATAAAAAAGCAGGCTTGTTTCAAATTCATCCCATACTTTGCAGCCTTTGCCAACGAATGGGACGCTTAGCCAAAGCATGTATTTCATGCCCATCGACTGAACTTTTGCGACGTGCTCAGCCATATCAGGAAATCGTTTATTGGATACATCCCAGTCGCCACAAAACATGTAACCGCGGTTGTTGTCATCAGTTTGCCAGCCGTCATCCAAAATGATCGTTTTACACCCTAGGCTAGAGGCAACTTCACACTGGTCTTCAATCTCTTTTTGATCAAGATTTTGGTGGAAGGAATACCAGGTTGAATAGACCGGCTCTAATGCTGCTGGTGGAACTGGCATTTGGCTATTATCGAGGAGATCCTCGTGCCATTTGGTCATACGTGAAATCGCGTCATGATACCCAATATCGCTTCGGTCTAACCGAAGCGTGGCTGTGTATTCGGTCATTGGTTCTGCTTTGACCGTGAACAGGCTCATGATTATTTTCGCAGCTTTCTCTTCTTCATATGCCCCTGCTTGGACTTTGACAATATTCTTGATGTCAGAGAACGCAAACGCAACTTTGTTTTTACCATTAAGGTTATAGAAACAACCGACAGGCGATACATGGCTTATATGACTAGAAAAGCTGGTCCATATTTCTGGGATCCCTTTGTTTCTAAGCGATTTTGGATGACCGTGTACGCAAGGGGTCCACAAGGAGTGCATATCATCTAAAGGAAAGGTGATATCTAACTGGCATTCAGGGAATTCGATCGGTGTTTCTGATTTCATCGTTAGATGGATGAAAACAGCATCTTCTATCTGTTGGTGGGATACTTCACACATTAGATTTTCTGTCGGCTTAGAGACATCAAAAGAAACCTTGCAGCTATCGACACTAAATTGCTTGTTCATTGAGAACCTACGTTATTGGAGTTGAAATATTATTATTTCGAACAGCTGTTCGTAAACACTTAAAAATTCACTAACAGCTGTTCGTTGGGGTTAAGGTTATCACTAACAGCTGTTCGTGATTTGTGATCAATTCGATAATTTGAATTTTAAATAGGGGATAATTTCGGTATTCTACTGGCACACTTCACAAAAAGATCGACCATGAGCAGTAATAGAAACATCAATAGTAGTGAGATTGCGAAAATTGCTGGGGTTTCGAGAAGCACCGTCTCTAAAGTCATCAATAATTACCCTGATATCCCCGAAAAGACCCGAAAAAAGGTGCTGGATGCGATATCTGACCATAACTACAAGCCTAACCGTTTTGCTTCAGTCCTAAAGGGGATCCCGCAGAAAGTTATTGCTTTATATATTCATACGACAACTAACGATACCGCCGATGGTCATATGAATAATCTGGACTCGTCTTATGTGATGGGGGTGGTGTCTAATTTCATAATGGCCACTAAACTGCACGACCACTCCTTGCTGGTGGAGATGCTCCATGAGGATGAAGATTTAGCAGAAGCTGAAGCGCGGATAAGAGACAATTTCAATTCGAAGTCGATATGTGCGGCCGTTTTTGTTGGCTTAACTGATAATTCTGTATTTATCGATAGTTTGGTCGAATCTGGCTACAACATTGCTTCAATAGACAGGTGTGTTTCGGAAGATTATTTAGCCATTAATGTAACGACAGATGATGAAGGTGGCTCTTATGAGGCAACGAAACATTTGGCTGATTCTGGGTTTTCTCACATCGCTTTCATTGGTGGCGATGAAACAAAGTTATCGGCCAGAAATCGCGAGGTAGGGTACAGAAGAGCCATCTTAGAGAATGGTATGACGCCTATAGTCATAGGTTGCGGCTACTCTGAAAAGCTAGGTTCTCTGGCGGTCAATAAGTTTATTGAATTGCCTGAAATTGATGCTGTAGTGTGTGCGTCAGATGCCATTGCACATGGCTTTATCGGAAGAATGAGGGAAACCGATAACGTAAGGTTAAATAATATTGGACTGATTGGTTTTGAAAATATTTCCTTTAACGACTATCAACATCCTAGCCTGTCATCTGTCGCGATAAACTATCAACAAATGGCAAATGATACCGTTCAATCGTTGTTAAAAAGTGATGAGTACGCACAAGTTATTGTTCGTACAGAATTAAAGATCCGAGAATCGAGCGTTAAGTAATTCGACTGGTAGAGCTTGAATTGCCCTATGCTTGTTGGGCTTTACTGCTTTGATATCCCCCCAATAATCTATTCTCTATTATTGGGGGGAGCTTACTGCTTTTATTCAGTTATCAATTAATTTTGATGAGCAGGTAACGTTTTGCTTTCGTAGGCATCAGCAAAGGCATGGTTTCGATCTCTGTGGCCAGCTTCATCTTCACGTATACGAAGAATGACATCTCTTAACTTCGCATTCGCTGGTAGATTGTAGTAGTTAATCGCAATTTCGGGTGCTTCCGTATTTTCGACCTCGCCCGAGTCCACTTTCTCAAGGTATTCGGTGTAGCTTTTACATGCTTCTTCTTCGAAATAACCCACGACTCGATGGGCTGTTCTTGAAGAAAGTAAGTAAATTAAGCTGTACACAACAAGGAATACGCCTTGCCCCAGTAAAACGAGCATTCTTTCAGCCCAGCTTGGCTTAGCAATATCGAGGAAAATCATAAGGTGCATACGCTCATTCTCAGCCTCGTCGAGCAACTCTCGAATCCAACCTTCATCATCCTTCATTCTGCGCAGTGACTTCAGGTGGTTGAACATACCTGCCACCATGCCAGGAACCGCGGCAATGGTTTCGAGTATCACAGCTCGTTTCGCATATTTTTTTCCGTAGAATATATTGAGCATAAATTTGAGTAGCTGAGTAATTTTATAGGCGATCTTTTCGGAGATTTTTGTTGCGGCCCTATGGGTGATTTTAAAGCTAGACATGGTTACTTCCTCATGAACACTATTTATTTTATAGTTTTGTATTAAAATCTTTCTACAATATATAAAATAATCCTGTAACCATCTGTGTAGAACAGTGACTAATGAAAGAAGATGGTAACCTACTATTTCTGGTGTAACTTACTCTTTCACTTATCTTTCGACGCCACTTTCACTTTTGCTTTTCTTCAAGATAATCAATTAAACTACCTTTTGTTTGTTTTTTATTCTATTTTACTGTGATTTATATCACTTGTTTTCTTCGTTTGCTTTCGTATTATCTTTCGTAGTTCTTCGAGAAAAAGAAAGGTAGAAAATGAGCCAAACACAAAAAGCACGCTTCCATATGATGGCAAAGCCAACCAGTTTTCACTGCAACTTGAAGTGTGATTATTGTTTCTACCTTGAAAAAGAAAACTCCTTGCCTGTGGCACCAGCGCCAAAGTCGGATTATATGACCGACGGCATGCTTAAGCGCTACATTCGTGATTACATCCGCTCGCAGGATAGCAATGATATCGATTTCGCGTGGCAGGGCGGTGAGCCGACCCTTGCTGGCATTGACTTCTATAAGCAAGCAGTGAAGTACCAGCAGCAATATGCAGATGGAAAAAATATTACTAATAGCTTCCAGACCAATGCGGTGGCTATCAACAAGCAATGGGCACAGTTTTTTGCCGACCATCAGTTTTTAATTGGAGTGTCGATCGATGGCATTTCAGAAGTGCACGATAAATATCGTATTTCAGTCAATGGCCGTCCTACCTTTGAGCGTGTTAAGCGAGCCATTGAATTACTTATAGAGAACGGGGTGCCATTCAACACCCTAACCGTAATTAACGACCAGAACTGGCACAAAGGCCGGGAAACCTATCGCGCTTTGAAAGCCCTCGGTTCGCAGCATCTGCAGTTTATTCCCATTGTAGAGCTACAGCCCGAATGCCAAACCATTAATAAAGGTCACTATACCCAGCTGGGTAGTGAGGAAAATACACTCGCACCGTTTTCAGTGCCACCTCATGGTTACGGTCAGTTTATGGCGGATGTGTTTGATGAGTGGATTAAAGAAGACGTTGGTCAAGTATACGTCCGTATGTTTGACAGCATGCTAGCGACGTGGATGGGCTATCCAGCCTCAGTGTGTGTGCAGTCGCGTGAGTGTGGGCAAGCAATGGTGATTGAAGCCAATGGCGATGTCTATTCCTGCGATCATTACGTCTATCCTGCCAATAAGCTTGGCAACATCAGTCAAACCAATATCGCAACTCTGGCAACCAGTAAACAGCAGCGTCGTTTTGGTAGCGCCAAATCATCAAGGCTTACCCAGCAATGCAAGCAGTGTGACTACCAAGCACTTTGTTTTGGTGGCTGCCCGAAACATCGTATTCAAGCGGTTGAGGGAGAACGTCAGAAGCATAACTACTTATGTACTTCTTACCAAAGAATTTTTAGCCATACAGCGCCAGCGATGCACTTAATGGCTCAAGAAATACAACAAGGCGGCAATGCCGCTAATGTAATGCCACTTTTAGCCCGAATGAAGGCTAACTGACCCTACGAGTAAAGGAGTAAACCATGAAGCTGTCCTCATCGAAGAAGACGGTACTAGCTGGTCTTGTTGCAGCCGCTTGTGCTGCAGCCCCTGCAATTTCTATTGCGGCTGAAGCAGCTGAGCAACCAAACGTATTATTGATCGTTATGGATGATCTCGGCACAGCGCAGCTTGATTTTGCAATGGATACCATTGATAAAGCAGAGTTGCAAAAACGTCCTGTTGCTGAACGTTATGATGGCGACTTTGACAAGCTGTATGATGCAGCCAAGCGATCAATGCCTAATATTACCCAGTTAGCAAACGAAGGCGTGCGAATGACCAACGCCTATGTAGCGACACCTGTGTGTGGCCCTTCTCGTGCGGGAATGATGACTGGTCGTAACCCACATAGTTTTGGTACATACAGTAACGACGATGCGAAATTTGGTATCCCTCAGGACATCACTTTGCTACCGGAGCTATTTACCAACAACGGTTATGCAACGGCTAATATTGGTAAATGGCACAATGCGCCAGTGACTAAAAAATTAGTCCCTGAAGATGTACGTACTCGTGACTACCATGAGAATGAGATCCCATTTGCTGAAAAAGGTTTTGGCGCAGAAGAGCGTGGTTTTGATTACTCTTACAGCTTCTACGCTTCTGGTGTTGCCTTATATGATTCTCCGGCGATATTCCGCAATGGCGAAAATGTTCCTGCACCTGGTTATATTACTCACAATCTTACCGATGAAACGGTGAAGTTTATTGAGCAGGCAAATAAAGATGATAAGCCTTTCTTTGTTAACCTTGCCTATAGTGTGCCGCACATTCCATTAGAAGATCCGGCACCAGCCAAGTATATGGATCGCTTCAATACCGGAAATGTTGAAGTCGATAAGTATTACGCCCATGTAAACGCATCGGACGAAGGTATCGGTAAAATTGTCGATAAGCTCAAAGAGATGGGCGAGTATGAAAATACCCTTATTTTCTTCCTATCGGACAACGGAGCAGTATTTGAGTCGCCAATGCCGATGAACGGCATGGATCGTGCGTTTAAGGGAACTCGTTACCGTGGTGGTGTTCACGTACCGTTTATTGCTCACTGGAAGGGACAGCTCCCTGAAGGTCAAGTAAATAATACGATGATCTCAGCGATGGATATCCTGCCAACGGCGCTAGAAGCCGCGAACATTGACGTCCCAACTGAAATGAATGTAAATGGCCAGAACATTATGCCGCTGTTTATGGGTGAAGAGCAGGAACCGCATAAGTACCTTTACTGGGCAGGCCCTCGAGCGTTGCACTATTCACCAGAAAGTGGTGATTTCTGGAATCATTACTGGAAGTGGATCACCTTCGAAGAAGAGGAATTCATTCCTAGCCCGTACATCGAGCGCCACTCTAAAGGTGAGTGGGCAATTAAAGATCAAAACTGGTCACTGCACTATTACGATGATGGCAATGCAGAATTCGAACTGTACCACTACGCAGAAGATCCTGCAGAATCAATTAACTTAGCTGATAAACACCCTGAGAAAGTGAAAGAGCTGAGAACCGCTTTCTATAACTGGGTTAAAGATAAGCCTGCGCCAATTGCATGGGGGCAGGATCGTTATGAAATCATAACGGAGTCAGCAAAATAACCTTCCATATTGGCCTCTTCGGAGGCCTTTCTGTTTTAAGTTGAGTTAACCACATGCAAAAGACTATTACAGCCAAGCCGCGTCCGAAAATCCCCTATGAACACCCAGATGCAGCGATGTATCTTAAATTGTGCAAGGAAAACTTTATTCGTCTACGCCATAAAAAAGGCGCCTATCAACAGCATGATGAACGGATCAAACAGGCATTCTCAACCTCCGAATACTCAATACGTCAACAATGTGATTTATTGGTTCAGTATGTTGCTGAGGCGTTCGACCATTATGCAGTGTGGGATTATACCCATGCCTATTATCCGGGCCGTCCTAGCCAGCAGAGTGCTAGAACCGATGCCATGGAAGGGTGCAGTCGGGTGCTGCCAACACTGGGCGCTTGGCTATATCAGCA
Source organism: Photobacterium makurazakiensis (assembly GCF_050336715.1). Lineage (NCBI taxonomy): Bacteria > Pseudomonadati > Pseudomonadota > Gammaproteobacteria > Vibrionales > Vibrionaceae > Photobacterium > Photobacterium makurazakiensis. The sequence goes on along the minus strand of NZ_JAKJSJ010000054.1, from coordinate 9,190 downwards.
GAAAGGTAGATCAGATCTAACAGGGCTAAATGGTAATACTATCGATGTTGCTGATATTTTAGCGAAGGCTTTTGTTGCAGGAACCGATCCTTCTCACCGAGGTTATTGGGGGGAGCTGCACGACTATGATCAGCGTATTTGCGAAAGTGCCGATTTGGCCCTGGCATTGTGGCTGAGTCGAGATTGGGTCTGGCAGAAATTTTCAGCCGCCCAGCAACAACAAGTGATCACTTGGTTCAAGCAAGTTAATCACTGCCAAACGGTCGATAATAATTGGCACCTGTTTCCGTTAACGGTTCAACTCGTGGTAAAGGCATTAACAGGGGAAGATACCGTAGAGTTAGACCGCTACGCGCGGATCAAAGAGTTTTATGTCGGCAATGGTTGGTTTCGCGACGGGGCGAAAGGCAATTATGACTATTATAATGCGTGGGGTTTCTTCTATTCCCTGTATTGGATTGAGCAAATTGATCCTGAATTTGATCCTCAGTTTATCCGCCAGAGCTTATCTGAGTTCATTCATGGCTATCGCTACTTCTTTACCCCGCAAGGTCTGCCTTTCTTTGGTCGTAGTGCATGTTATCGCTTGGCGGTATCTGCGCCACAATTGGCAGCGGTTGATTTGGGCATAGGGGTTGATGAAGCATACCCATCGCAGTTGACCGTCGGCGAAGCGAAACATGCATTGCAAAGTAGCCTCCGCTATTTCATTTCGCAAGGTGCATTAAAAAATGGCGCACCAACTCAGGGGGTGTTTGCTGAAGATCCTCGTCTTATTGATAACTACAGTGGGCCTGCGAGTAGCTTTTGGTCATTACGAGCTTTGAATATTGCACTATTTTGCGGTGAACGAACTGGGCTATGGGACACTGAATGCCAGCCTTTTGAAGTAGAATTCGGAGATTTTTCCGTTTCGATCCCTTCGATTGATGCCAGCGTATTAGGCACTTTCAAAACGAAAGAGGTTGTGGTTATTTTCCATTCAGATTATACCCAAGAGCAAACCCCACTATCTAGAAGGCTGGAAAAACAAACTATTCGGCATAAAACGCTGGAAGTGTTACTTGGTAGAGCGGAAAGGCCAAAGAATAACCTGCTTAGGAAGGGAATCACATGTTACACATCGAAAATGTATCATTTCTTTTGATTTCATAATCTTTCGCTTTGAAAGTGTTTATGTGATCTAGATCTTTTCTTTTGTTTTTGTTTTCGAATATGATTAAACCGAAAGCTAACGAAGGTTTTGAGGTTTTATATGTTTCTGGTTTCTTCTCGCGAAATGCTCCATAAAGCGCAGCTAGGCGGTTACGCTGTCCCTGCTTTTAATATTCATAACTTGGAAACAGTTCAAGTGGTACTTGAAACGGCGGCTGAAATGGCCTCTCCGGTTATTCTTGCTGGTACACCTGGCACGTATTCATATGCAGGAACTGACTATTTGGTTGGTATTTGTAAGGAAGCGGCCAAGCGATACAAAACACCTATTTCATTGCATTTAGATCACCATGAATCATTTTCTGATATTCAGCAGAAAGTGGAGACCGGGATCAAATCGGCCATGATTGACGGCTCACACTTTAGTTTCGAAGAAAATATCGAGTTAGTTAAGAAAGTGGTGAGTTTCTGTCATCGCTGGGATTGTTCGGTGGAAGCAGAACTTGGTCGTCTAGGCGGGCAAGAAGATGATCTGATTGTGGATGCCAAAGACGCTTTGTATACCGATCCTGATGCTGCGCTTGAATTTGTTACCCGTACTGGTATTGATTCGCTTGCTATCGCTATTGGTACTGCACATGGTATGTACAAAGAAGAGCCTCGCTTAGATTTCGATCGCCTAGGTTTGATTCGTAGCAAAACAGATGTGCCATTGGTACTACATGGCGCTTCTGGTGTGCCAGATGAAGATGTACGCCGTTGTATCGAACTTGGTATTACCAAAGTGAATGTTGCTACAGAGCTGAAAATTGCCTTTTCAGATGCCGTAAAACAGTACTTCATTGAAAACCCGAACGCTAACGACCCTCGCCACTATATTGTTCCTGGTAAAGAAGCGATGAAGAAAGTAGTGATGGAAAAAATTACCGTTTGTGGCAGTGCTGGTCAGCTATAACGTTGCACATGATTATGGGTAAGGTGTCCTCTCTGTGCCTTACCTTCGCTGCACCTGCGCGATTCCCCCCAAGTAGCAGGTGCAGCGTTTTATGCGTTCCATTTTGAATCAAGTGATGAGACTGAAGTGATGACAGAAAAACATGTTGCTGTGCTACTAGCTGATGGCTTTGAAGAAGGTGAAGCTGTTGTATTTATTGATATCATGCGCCGCCTAGATATCAAGGTCGACGTACTTTCGTGCATGGAGACAACGGCATTAAAGACCTACTTTGAAACACGGATTACGGCTGACGATACACTTATCAACTGTTTAGATAAGCGTTATGACGCTGTCATGATGCCGGGAGGTCCGCAAGGTACTGATAACCTTACTGCCAACCCAATGGTGATTGAGTTCCTAAAGCAACATATTAGCGATGGGAAATATATCTGTGCATTGTGTTCATCAGGCGCAAAAGTACTTGCTGCACATGGCTTGTTAGAAGGTCGTCTTTATACCACTGGTGACAAATTGGCCGAGAAATTCGACGATGGCGAATATGTTGAGCGTAAGGTGGTAGTGTCTGATCAGTTTATTACCGGAAGGGGGCTTGGTGTAAGTTTCGAGTTTTCTTTCACTGTGGCTAAAATGCTACTTGCTGATAACCCTGATAAAGTAGACTGGCAAGCGAAGCATATTTACTTCGAACACTGGCCTGACGCTAAAGCGGTGTAACTGAGTAAATCATCAAATTTCACCCCTGTTCTTTCCTGAACAGGGGTTTTTTATAGAACCTTGTGATGTAATAAACAGTCATCATCACTCACGGCATGGCCGCTATCGTTTAGGGCGAATATCTAGCTACGTGAAACGACCCACTCTTCGTGACAGTCATCGCAGGTTAGCGCTACGTCACTAATACTCTTACTGGTGATTTGAGTCTTGTCTGATTCACACTTTGGGCATTGAGTGCGAGTAGGTGGGCAATTAATGTCGACACAATGATTATCGTTGGTGTTAGTTTTAATCATTGGCTGTTTGCAATCAGGGCAAAGCATTGTAATTACTCCTTGTTAATCCGCCGACCCCTTGTCAGCGGTACTGCTTTTTGTATCAATTAGCATTCTAGAAAATCATCTATGCAATTGTTTTTACAGATGTTTCATTTTCTTGCTGTGTATCCATTTAGGTTTGGCTTGAATAATTAAGCACGGTAAGGAAATAAAACACGGCTAATGTAATAACACTGTTGTTGTTAAATGACTACTTCCCCACCTCTATTGTTGTCTTTTTGTTGATCGGTATCATAAGTGAGTCAAAACAGTGGCACATGCTGTCAAAAATGCGGTAGCTGTGTTTAATATGGCTATATATTGATAGTTTTAGCGCACTTTTAGGAGAGGGAATGAATTACAAGGCGTCATTATTATACGCATGTTCAGGTGTCGGAATATTAATGCTTACTGGGTGCGAAAGTTCGTCAGAATTTACCCCTGACAACAACTACCTTAATCTCACTATGCCGTTGTCTAGCACTGGGTTAAGTGATGTAAGTATTGCCGAATTGGTCGATGAAAAGATTCTACAGCCGGAAGGGTTATCTCTTGCAAAAGATAATATTGGTTATCAACAGGGCAAAGCAGACTTAAATGGTGATGGTCAACATGAAGCTTTTGTCTTGATGCAAGATCGTTACTTCTGCGGTAGCGGTGGCTGTACTGCCTATATTTTTGATGGTGACGGTAATGTGTTATCACAGATGAGTGTGACCAAAATGCCTATTCTTGTCGCAGATACAGAACAAAACGGTTGGCGCGATATTATAGTGTGGAGTAATGGCGCATATCGTCAATTAATGCATGATGGTAATGCGTACCCATCCAACCCGTCAGTACAACCTGTGTTTGAGCGTGAGAGTGAGCAACGTCGTGCGATGGGTAAAGTTATGGCGTCTGAGCTTTATCAGCAAGATGGCTATGAGCTTATGTCTGTCGAGAATGAAGTGATACTAGAATCAGTTAGGCAGTATCATTTTACTTTCAAACATTATGGCGATCAGCAGTTTTTGTATCATGCCGCTGTAAACGCTGCTGAAGGTACTCTGGAGATCGAACAGAAGGCTGTGCGTTAAATTGAAGCGAAAGACGGGCGAAACGATAGAAAAAGGCTTCTGCTGACCAGTATAGGTACATGCAGAAGCCTTTGTTACTCAATATATTATCGGGCCTTGGGTTTAAGCTTCTTGTGCCTCAACCTCACTCGCAATAAATCCACCGGTTTGGTGATCCCATAGCTGAGCATAAATACCGTTGTGTTCGAGTAGCTCTTGATGTGAGCCTTGCTCGACGACTTGGCCTTGATCTAACACGATCAGGCGGTCCATTGCGGCAATAGTCGATAGACGGTGCGCGATAGCGATAACCGTTTTACCTTCCATTAGCTCATATAAACTCTCCTGAATAGCGGCTTCAACTTCTGAATCCAACGCGGAAGTAGCTTCATCGAGAATAAGCAGCGGTGCATCTTTAAGCAGCACACGGGAAATGGCAACCCTCTGGCGTTGTCCACCAGACAGTTTTACGCCTCGTTCACCCACTTGGGCATCATAACCCGAGTTACCATAGGGGTCGGTTAAGGTTTCAATAAACTCATGAGCGTGCGCCTGCTTGGTTGCGGTTAGTAATTCTTCTTCTGATGCATCAGGCCGGCCGTATAAAATATTCTCACGAATAGAGCGATGAAGCAGGGAAGTATCTTGTGTCACCATACCGATTTGACCACGAAGAGAATCTTGCTTAACGTCTGAAATGGTCTGACCGTCAATTTTAATCGCACCAGATTCAACATCGTGGAAACGCATTAACAAGTTAACCAAGGTGGATTTACCCGCGCCAGAGCGACCCACTAATCCGACTTTTTCACCCGGTTTAATATTGAGGTTAAGCTTTTCGATAACGCCTTTACCTTCACCGTAATGGAAGCTGACATTATCAAATTCAATGCCACCTTGGGTTACATTAAGTGTTGGCGCATTGGGCTTATCTTTAATCGCAACCGGTTGAGACAGGGTCTTCATGCCATCAACAACAGTACCAAGATTTTCGAATAAACCGCCCACTTCCCACATGATCCATTTCGACATACCGTTGATACGTAATGCAAGGCTAACGGCAATGGCAATCGAGCCAATGGTTATGGCTGCACTTGACCAAAGCCAAATAGATAAGCCCGCAATGGCAAAGACCAAAAGGTAGTTAATGGCTTCTACCGAGATATTAAATCCGGTGACTAGGCGCATTTGGCGGTAGACGGTATTCATAAATCCCGACATACCTTGCTCGGCATATTCGGTTTCGCGGTTAGTATGAGAAAACAGTTTTACTGTTGAAATATTGGTGTAGCTGTCGACAATGCGGCCAGTCATCGTTGAACGTGCATCTGCTTGCTCTGTTGCGACATGCTTCAGCTTAGGTACGAAGTAGAGTTGGATACCAATATAAGCGGCAAGCCAAAGCAGCATAGGGATCATCAACCGAGAATCAGACTGACCAATCATCACCACCATTGAGGTGAAATACACGATGATGTAGACCAATACGTCGAGTAATTTCATCACGGTTTCACGTACTGAGAGTGCTGTTTGCATCACTTTGGTGGCAATTCGGCCAGCAAATTCATCTTGATAGAACGAAACACTTTGACGTAACAGGTAGCGGTGAGCCATCCAACGAATCGACATGGGGTAATTCCCCAATAGCGTCTGGTGAACAATCAGTGAATGTAGCGTGATCAGTATTGGGACAACAATGACGACCAGTAAGCCCATGCCGATTAACTTGCCCCCTTCTTCAGCCCAGAAGGTCTCGGGGTTATGAACGCTTAACCAATCAACGAGTTGTCCCATAAAACCAAATAAGGCGACTTCGACAATGGCAATAAGCGCACTGAGGATCGACATCGCGATTAACGGCAACTCAAAGCCGCGGGTATAGTAGCGACAAAAAGCAAATAAGCCTTTTGGCGGCTGTTCAGGTTCATGGGGGGGAAATGCTGATGACAGCTTTTCGAAACGTTTGTACATAAAATGATGGTTCCAGTCGAACTAATGTTTTTGGCAAAATAGCCAATACTTTGCGGGTATCAGCACCATGGTAAATAAAAGAGGAATGATGTTGTTTTGAGCTAGCTGTTGTCAGAAGCAGCGGTTTCTAGTTTTAACCACAGTGTTTGAGTCTCACTATTGAATAACAATTGTACATTTCTACAGAGAGTTGGTTAAGACCTATTTCTTTTTTATTTATGCCTAATACTGCTTGTTAGCTTGCACCAGAACACAGAGGAGCGTTAGAGACGGTGAAGATTGTACAAATAGAATCAGAACAGACATTGCCCATTCGTCACCAGGTACTTTGGCCAAATCATGATGAGGATTTTTGCCGAGTATCAGGCGATGATAACGGTCAACACTACGGTGTGTATATCGATGAACAGTTAGTGTGCGTGGCATCAGTGTTTATTGAAGGTCAGGCTGCGAGGTTGAGAAAGTTCGCGACCTTAGTAAATTATCAGCAACAAGGTATAGGAACTGCACTAATTACGGAAATCGTACAACAGCTGACGAAGAGTAATGTTACGTATTTCTGGTGTGATGCACGAGAATCAGCGTTAAGTTTTTATTCTCGCTTTGGTATGAAGCCCCAAGGAGATCGCTTCTATAAAGGTGACGTTGCTTATTTCAAAATGTCGGTAGAGCTGTCTTTATCGTGAGTTGCTTCTTTATCATTATTCACCGCATGTTTGGCTGGATGTTACGGGTAACCTTTGTTTAAATAGCCATAGTATAATTCCTCTTATGCTCAAGAGGATTACGGAAAGTCGATATAAAAGGATTAATCATGGAATCTGTTCAGCTGTTATCAGTAAATTTGACACCTATCAGTGATAAGCCGTTCAAGTTGGCGGAGTGTCCGCGCTGGGATTGGCGAAATAAGGCATGGCTATGGGTAGATATTGCGAATGGAGAGCTGTGGCGTTACCGCGACAATCAGTTAGACGTTCGTGGTTGGGATGAGCAGCTAGGTTGTTTCGCTATGTGGCGTGATGAGGGTTTTATCCTTGCTGCAAAATCAGGGGTATATAGTCTCGATTGCTGGGAAGGTGAACGTCAGCTGGTGGCACCACTTATTTCTGAATATCCACGTATGCGTTTTAATGATGGTCGTGCTGCACCAAGTGGACATTTTGTTGCTGGAACGCGTAACGGTGCCAAAGTCGGCGATCAAGGGCAATTTTATCAATTGACTGCGGATCGCCAAATTCAGCCGATGCCGATGTATGCATGGACGTGTAATGGTCTGGCATTTTCACCTTGTGGGCATTATTTATACTGGGCTGATACCGGGACAAGCTTGGTATACCGAGCAGACTATAATCCTCAAACAGGGGAATATGGCGAAAGTCAGGTTTTCTGTGATTTGACCGAAAGCGATGGCCGTCCAGACGGTGCCAGTGTTGACAGCGAAGGGGGCTATTGGGTGGCAATGTATGGTGGACGTTCTGTTTTACGGATCAGTCCAGAAGGCAAAGTGACGCATAAAGTACCTGTACCAGCAGAAAGCCCAACGATGGTGGCATTTGGTGGTGAAGACGGTAAACAAATGGTTATAACAACTGCTGAAAGTGCTGATGCAGCCGCCCAAGTATTTATTGCAGATGTAGAGTGGCAAGGTCTAGAAGAGCCGCTAGTGACTATTATCTAGCCAGGGTTCGTTGAAAATATAGGGTTCGTTGAAAATAAAAGGTTGCTTGCTGGCGTATTAAGTTAGCAAGCAACGAATGAATCTATTCATTTTCCCCAACGAGGCAATTTCGGCCTTTGGCTTTGGCTTGATAAAGGCATGCATCGGCACGACGGATCATTTCATGAATGTTGGCATCGGCATTCACCACACCAAGGCTAATGGTGTATTTTATTTTGTTACTGAGTATGGTTAATTCAGTCTCGGCAATATCGTTAAGCAGTGCTTGTAAGCGTTGGTTAAAAATGGGGAATGAATTGCCATAAAGAATACAAAACTCTTCGCCGCCAAATCGAGCAACCAATGCATCTGGAAAGTAACGTTTTAACGTGTTTGATAACTCGATCAGCACGATGTCACCAATATGGTGGCCATATGTATCATTGAGTAGCTTGAAGTTATCAATATCAATTAATGCTAAACATCGCGGGCCTTTATACGTTTTTACCAGTGGCTGCTCGAAGAAATAGCGGCGGTTCCAAGATTGGGTGAGATAATCTTTATTGGCGAGCAGGTAAAGGTTGCGTTCAGAATCCAGAATATTCAAGGTACTGTGTAGACGACAGTAGAACTCTTCTTGGTTGAATGGCTTTTTTAAAAAATCGTTTGCACCTGCTTTTAAGAACCGAGCTGTTAGCGAAGCTTCGTCACTCGCCGATAGGCCAATAACCGCGAGTTGACCTGGACGAAAGCGCTTTCTGAGTTCTTTAATTAAGCTAACACCGTCACGCTCAGGCATCGAGTAGTCTGTGATCACTAAAGAGATATCTTTTTCTTTCGTTATAATATCTAAAGCTTGGTTACCATTACTGGCTTCAATGACGGTAAGATATTGGCGCTCAAGTAAGCTACGAATATACTTACGAGCCGTTATCGAGTCATCAACCACGAGTGCTTTGTGATCACCGTTATTTTCGAGTCGCTTCAATATAGGGATGATGCTAGTAATACAGCTTGGGCTGTCTTTTGGGATGTAATCAATAACCGTTTTAGCGAGCACGCGTTCACGTGTTATTTCATCCATTAAAGCGGTTAAGACTATCACTTTAACGTCAACAGAAAGGCAAAGATCTATAATTTCGCCATCTTGACCGTCGGGTAAACAGTAATCAAGAATCGCGCATAGAAAATCAGTTCCTTCGTCTAAAATTCTTTCTGCTCCCGCAATCGTATCGGTTAGAACTGGGGTATAACCCGCTTTTCTTAGCTCGTTTTCGATAACTCGTCGGAATGGTCGGCTATCTTCAACGACTAATATTTTTTGTTCCATTACCTTATACCTTGAAGGAAAATTAAATTT
>NZ_JAKJSJ010000053.1:0-49533 GCF_050336715.1 Photobacterium makurazakiensis | reverse complement strand
ATAATAACGTGAACACCTACTTTGTTCATTATGTGTCACCTCAAATTTTCGCTAATTTAACAAGGTTAAAAACCCATTCTTGTTGCCATGAAGTTAAAATAAAGATATTACTTTTGCATACCTTTCCATGACATAAGAGAACATCATGAACTTTCCGGCAAAACTTAAACAGGCCAATCAAATTGGTACTTTCGTTAAAACTCCCCACCCTCATATCATTGAAGTTTTAGCCTTAGCTGAATTAGATTTTGTGATTTTGGATGCAGAACACTCACCGTATGACCGCGCGACATTGGATCTGTGTATCATGACAGCACGGTTATCTGGTCTACCTGCACTTGTGCGTATTCCAGATAGCCAACCTTCTACTATTTTGAATGCACTAGATTGTGGCGCATCCGGTATTCAAGTACCGCATGTTTGCACAGCAGAGCAAGCAGAGAGCATCGTCAAAAATAGCCATTATGGTGAAGGCGGTCGCGGTTATGCGGGCTCTACCCGTGCAGCAAACTATGCAACCAAACCGATGGCTGAGCATTTAGCCATCAGTAAACAAACCACAACGGTAGTAGCACAAATTGAAGATCCGCTAGGGGTTGATAACTGTGATGAAATTGCCGCAGTGGATGGTGTCGATGCCTTGTTTATTGGCCAGGTCGATCTCGCTGTCGCGTATGGTGCAGCTGCTGTCTCTGATGAGATTGTGCGACAAGCCAGCTTGAAAATCATTGCCGCCGCAAAGCGTCATGGTAAACCTGTGGGCATGTTTGTTGCCAACTCAGGTCAAATTTCTGACTGGAAAGAAGCTGGTGTCTCTTTCTTTGGAGTCGGTTCTGAGCATAAAATGATCATTGATGGATTTAAAAGAGAACGCGCCTCGCTGTAGCGAGGCTAATTACAATAATAAGGAGGCCGTTATCAAGGCCAAAGTTACTTCTATTGATGTCGCGAAAATGTTAGGCATCTCGCAATCAACGGTATCGCGCGCATTTAACCCAAAAGCGAGCATTAGCGAAAAAAAACGCCAAATGGTAATGGATGCGGCGAATAAGCTTGGTTATACGCCGAATGCGATTGCCAGAAGCCTTATTTCTAACCGTTCAGGGCTTATTGCGATTGCACTCGATAGTGAAAGCAACCCAATGTATGACCTACAAGCTCGTACTTTGGCAACTGCGATTCAAAAGCGCGGAGGGCAAGTTGTGTTATGCCCTATAGATAAAGACGATCTCGATTTGGCGATCTCGCGTGCAATTGAGTACCAAGTTGACGGCCTTATTATTGCCACCAGCCGTTTAACCAGCCGTTCTATCGCCCAATGTGAAAAGTTTGGCGTCCACCTGAGCCTTATCAATCGCTATATTGAAGGTGTAATGGCAAATAGTGTCGGCCTTGATAACCTTGATACTGGTATTCAAGCAGCAGATTACCTGTCAGCAAAAGGGTTTCAGCAAATGACCTACATTGGTGGTGATGCTGGCTCGATGACCAGCGAAGAGCGCTGGAAGGGCTTTTCTAAACGCCTTAGTGAGCTCGGACTACCCGCGCCTGAATACATTCAGGCGCAGTATAACTTCCAGTCAGGCTTGGATGCTGCTACCAGTATTCTGCAAAAGCCTCATCAACCCCGTGCCATCTTTTGTGCCAACGACATTCTTGCACTGGGTGTTATTGATGGCCTTCGTCAAGCTGGCAAACGTGTTCCCGATGATTACGCCGTCATGGGTGTTGATGACATTCCGATGGCAGAATGGCCCGGCTACAGCTTAACAACCATTCAACAACCATTAGATACGATTACTAAGCTCGCCGTTGATGATCTGCTAGCGAGGATCCAAGGTGATAAAGAAGAAACTGGCGAATATTTAATGCAAAAAGGGACGCTTGTCGAACGTGGCAGTACTTAATGCTGGCAACATCTAGATTACAAACACCAATTTAAAGTCAGCTATTTGCTGGCTTTATTGCTTTTTTCTATGCATAAAAAATCGATTTTCTTCCCTTCCCCTCTTTCAAATATACGCCCTCTCTACATTTTGACTTCGTATGCACTAATATGAAAAGTGCAGAATCTCTGCCTTTTACCTTTTTCACCCGCTTAGCCATAAAAACACAACCAACTGATTTTAAACAAATAAATATACAAACAATACTATCATCACTTTTTCAAACATTAAATCGGTCAAAAACAGCACAATTGTTAAAAATCTGATCGCCCGCACGCATTTAGCACCAAACAAGAACATAGCATTGACAAAATATTCACATTCGCTAATTTGGATACGTAACCAAAAACAATAACAATTCATTAACGCAAGTCTCAACACGTTCAAAAGGAGGTAATGTATGGCAATGGCTGGCTTTGATCAGAAATGGCGTGATTTTCCTGACTACATACTAGGAATTACTAAAGAGATCTGGGAAGACCGTGGACTAAACACCCTTGAACACTACTACTCTCCAGACATCATTGTTCGCTCACCAAGTGCTATCGTCCGTGGTAACGAAGGTGTTATCAGCGCCACAATGGCCACTTTAGCCGAGTTCCCCGACCGCACTTTATTTGGTGAAGACGTTATCTGGAGCGGCACACCGGAACAAGGGATGCTCTCATCTCACCGTATTACCTCAACAGCAACGCATTTGGGTAATGGCGTATACGGCAAACCAACCGGAACCAAATTACGTTACCGTATCATTGCTGATTGCCACGCAATTAATAATCAAATCAATGATGAATGGCTGATCCGTGATCAAGGTGCCATCGCTGCCCAGCTTGGCATGAGCTCAGAAACATTTGCCCGTAATGCTATCGAGCAAGAGGGCGGAATTGAACACAGTGCGTTCCCTTTCACGCCCGAGCAAGATATTACTGGGCCATATCAAGGTGTTGGTAATGACAACGAATGGGGTTCACGCTACGCAGAAGTACTACAACGCTTAATGAATGCTGAGTTCTCAACTGTCGTCAATGACTACGATCGTGCTTGTTTTTCTGAATACCCTGGCGATAGATCTGGCCTTTCCCACGGCGACATTGACCAATTCTGGATGCAACTACGCGCCGCTTTCCCCAATGCCATATTTAAAATTCACCACCGTATTGGCCGTGAAGATCCAATGATGCCACCACGCGCAGCCATTCGCTGGTCACTAACAGGAAAACATGAAGGTTATGGAGCCTTTGGAAAACCAACCAGTGCTGATGTCCATGTGATGGGAATAAGCCATGCTGAATTTGGTCCATGGGGTATCCGTCGTGAATTTACCCTCTACGATGAAACAGCCATTTGGAAACAAATCTTACTGCAACAAGGCTAACTAAAACGATTACCGACTCAGAATATAAGCACCTATTTAGGCTCTAAAGTAAGGATACAAACATGTCACACAACATCGTTGAAGCGTTCTACCAGCAGTTCTTCACATCCTCTAACGATCAGCAAACCTCAGTTGCACACAATGCGTTAAATGCTGATGTGAAGTGGTGCGTTGCACACCCTGTTAATGACCTTAATGGTCCGCAAAGTACCCTTGAGGCGTTCCTACTTCCGCTTCAACAAGCGTTACCGGATGTTGAGCGTCGCCCCTTTATTATTATGGATGGCGAATACGAAGGTCGTACTTGGTTTAACTCAACTGGCTATTTTGTCGGAACGTTTGAACAGCCGCTATTTGGCATTCCTGCGACAGGTAAAACACTGTATTTACGCTACACCGAAATGACCTGTGTAGAAGATGGTAAAATTACCGAGTCTTATATCATCCCTGATTTCATCGATGCCATGAACCAAGCGGGTGTAAACCCTCTACGTAATAGCCTTGGCCATGATGGCTTAGTTTTACCCCCTGCCCCTGCGAATGGTTTCAACCACGGCACTGTCGACATTGAAGCAAGCCAGCTAAGCCAACAGCTGGTTGAAGATATGCTGGGCTGTTTAGGCCGTTTCGATGGCAACGATCTCTTCTCGATGGATTTGGAAAAGTACTGGCACAATGATTTCATGTGGTATGGCCCAGCAGGTATTGGTACCACTCGTGGCATTAAAGGTTTCCGTAACCACCATCAGGCACCATTCGTTTTTGCTTTCCCTGATCGCAGTGTGGACATTGAGCTCAACATTTTGGCTCAAAATGACTACGTATCCACAGGTGGTTGGCCGCATATGCATGGTACGCACACAGGCCAAAGTGGCTGGTTAGGTCTAGCACCAACAGGAAAACACATTGAACTTCGTGTAATGGATATCTGGCGTCGTGACGGTGAACTACTAAAAGAAAACTGGGTTGCAATAGATATCATTCATATCCTGCAGCAACTTGGCCATGACGTCTTTGCGCAGATGAAAGAACAACAAGAGGGACCAGCCTATGCTTGAGTTTGGATTACTTAATTGGAGCATTCTTGGTGGTTACATCGTACTTACCTTGGTACTTGGTGCCGTAATAGGCAGGAAAGTAACGTCTGCCAACCAGTTTGCGTTAGGTGATAAGAATATCCCATGGTGGGCCATCGGTATTTCGGTGGTGAGTACTTATGTTAGTGCAATGTCGTTCTTAGGCGGCCCTGCTTGGTCTTACACCGAGGGGCTCTCTGTTATCGCGATACACTTAAACTACCCTTTGGTGATCTTTTTTGTTGTTTCAGTGTTCATGCCATTCTTTTATAACAATGGCCTCACCTCGATATATGAATACCAAGAGCGCCGATTCGGTAAAGCATCGCGCTTGACCCTCTCGTTTATCTTCTTGATTAAGCAAGCACTTAGCTCTGCTGCGGTGTTGTACGCAACGGCTATGATCTTAGAGTTCATCACTGGCATCGATGTGATTTACTGCATCATGATTGTGACAACCATAGCGCTTGTGTATACCGTAATGGGCGGAATTTCAGCGGTTATTTGGACCGATGTGATTCAAGCTGGGATCTTGTTTGTCGGTGCCTTCATCATCATCGAGGCGGTATGGAATGGTATGCCAGCGCCAATGACTGAAGTGATGGCAAACCTGAAAGCCCAAGGTATGACCGACGCGCTGCAAACCGACATGAACCTAACCCAAGTCACCACCGTTTGGGCCGGCGTTATTGCCATGACCATGTTCCATACCACGGTATATGGCGGTAACCAAATGATGGTTCAGCGCTGTATGGCGGCGAAAAACATGGGTGATGCCAAGAAGTCGATGTTAATGATGGGCTATGTTGCCTTCTTCATCTACTTCCTGTTCATTGTGTTGGGCGTGCTATTCAATGCCTACTATGAAGGGAAGCCGTTTGAAAATGGCAATACCATCATCCTCACTTACGCAACCGAGTATGGTGTACCAGGCCTTATGGGCATTATTGCTGCCGCGATCTTGGCCGCAAGTATGTCGAGCCTCGATTCAGCATTCAACTCGATGGCGACGGTATCAGTCGCTGACTTTTACAAACGCTTCTATAAACCTGAAGAAACAGAAGAGCATTACCTAAAGATGTCGCGCATCTTTACGGTAACGTGGGCGTTGGTCGTGATCATTCCAGCCATCATGTTTGCAACCAGCACAGGCTCGGTTCTGGAAGTCTTGAGTAAAGCCGGTTCGTACTTTGTCGGCGCAAGCTTTTGTATGTTTGTTTTAGGCTTTTACTCAAAACACATTACAGAAAAAGGCTTACTAACCGGTGTTGCTGCAAGCTTTTTGGTGATTTGGTATGTCGCTGTTGCAACTGATGTGGCTTGGCCTTGGTACTGTGTTATTGGTGTCGTGGTCAACGCAGTGGTTGCTTGGGTAACTAGCATGCTACTAACAGGCAAACAAACTGACATGCACTTGTACACGGTTAAAGGCCAGCAAGCTGAATACAAACGCCTTAACAAGCCAACCATGGACAACGGCTGGTACCTAGTGCCGGGTAAAATCGACAAAGCCAGTTACGGTTTATTGGTTATGTTTGTAGTATCACTTGCCTTCCTTTACCTGTTCGATGCGCTGATTGACGACCCGCAAGCCTTAATCATATTTGGTAAAGCGTGTGCTTACGTATTCGGAGGGGCTATCGCACTGTCTTTGTTAGTACTTAACACCTCGACGATATCGGGTAAAAGTTATGTATTTGGTACTGCGGCTAACATGGTGATTATGCTAACACTAATTACTCTATCGAGCTTTACTGGGCTGTGGTTCTTTATTGGCGGAATTGTGATAAGTCTATTAGCTGTGTATGTAACTCACTTGCTGGTTGATACTCCAAATAAACTGGGCGAGCAATCGCCGACGACTTAACAGTACATTTCAAATGAATAAAATAGACGGCTAATTGACAGCCGCTTATAAAAATCCCCAGTTCAAACTAGAAATAGTTAAACACTGGGGATTTTTTACGTTTCATTTCAACGGCAGTAATTAACCGAGCATTTTCACCCAGCTTTTCCCGTGCTGGTGTACCAGGTTCAGTTTACTGGCGAACGACTCTGCAAACGTTACACGTGCCGCTCTATTTTTCTTTTGTGCCGAATGTGCAGCAAACACGATGAAGCTAACAAACGTTCCTGAAATAACCGCAAGTACAGGTTCAAAGAAAAAAGCCGCTACTGTCGCAATCAATAATAAGCTCACGACCCACCCTGTCATGCCACCTAAGCTGAAACTTGAAATACACTCTTTATCCCAATAAAGGTTCTTACTTAAGTTGTAGTAAAACTGCTGGTAGTCATGCTCGCCTGCTTTATCTAATTTCAACAGACTGCGAGCCACCACAACATGATCCCCTACATCGGTATTACTCAGCTGATTACTTCCTGGATTGTAGGCTACCTCATCCCCATCAATAGTTTGTATCACAACATAACCATTTAGGTTTGAACGACGATGGTCCTTACGGCTTAATACTTTTGTTTCAGTTCGCGAGTGACCATATCGATTGGTATAGGTTGTTTTTTGTACATTCTCCGTACGCCAACTATTAATATTAGAAGATAGATCACGGTGGATCACCGTACCCAAAATAACATCAGATACCATATTCCCAGTAAGAGAGCTACCAACCGCAAATTCATGGGTATAGTCAGATTCAACTTGCTCTATAACAGGTGCTATTTGATCGAGTAACTGTGACTTAAGTGACTTTCTTTGAGGAGCCACCAGCCCTTCACCGTGTTTAATAACAATCAAACCGTCGCTCGTGTCGCTTAACTCTCCTTCACAACGTTGAGTATCAATACTCAACGTAGCCGACACTTGCTCGTGCCCACAATGGCAGCAATACTGAGTTTGGTTATCGATTCTAGCTTCACATTTGCCACAAAGACTATCATCAACCGAACGTGGCCGCTTGATTTGAGTCCCCTCTAGTTGATAGATAGTGGTTTCTCTAATCAATGTAAGGTAGCGCCGTATCATCTGATAATATTCATCTTGCTTATCAAACCGCGCTTGGTCTTTTCGCATGCGTAAGTAAGATATTCCTCCCCAAAGCACCGCACCAGCCATCGCATAGGCCTCAACACTAAACAGCATCCTCAAGTGTAATAGCCCATATCCGCCAACGACCAAAATAAACAAACTTATAATGAATGATGTTTTAAGGATATAACCCGTTTCCAAGCCATCAGGCTCATAAGTACGACGAAGCGAAGATTGCTGGCCATCCATTCCATGCTTCACGACAGCGCTAGCAAAGTCATCATTGGTGATGGTGTCTTCCAACCCATTCTGCACCTGATACGTCAGTACTCGAGATGTTGGGCAATAAATAGTAACGATATCCCCTTTATTAAGGCTATCTTCTAATTCAGACTCTGACTGCAAGCTAATTTCACGGGTCGTTTCGCCATTATCTAGCGTTACCCACCAATAGCCATATTCTCGGTTATTCTCTTTATCGACAACAACCCGCTTATATCGCAATGTGTTTTTAACAACCCCAGTAAATACCTCGACCTCTGGTAAGTCATTTTGGATATTCCCGAAATCTGGCACTATATCCTTACAAGCTTTAATCAGCATCGGTGCTTCATGGTAATGCCCACAATCAGGACAATATGAGTCAGAGAGAAAACGTGCAGACTCGCACTTAGAACAATGCATAACGCTCCTTTTTAAATGCAACTTATTTRACTGCAATTGCTTGCTTCTAATTCGGGAGCGAGTCTAGCACTAAAGTTTTATTTATCAACAAATTAGAGTAAATTCAGGATGTTTGGTTATTTTATCAACGCGATATACTTAGGAGGGATGTGATTTGGTGTTCAAATAAAAAGCACAACATTTTCATGCTGTACTTTATAATATTTCAAGAGGGCTTCTGTTCTGCAGGAAATTACCTTTGGTCTATCACCACTCCCCAACTAATAAACGACTTTTAACACCTTTTACCTGCAAGCCCATAGCTTCAAAGACATCATCAAAATTACGGCATTGCGGTGGTAAATTAGGTAATGAAAGTACTGCTTCATCAAAGAACCGGGTTTGTTCTTGCTCAGTTTGCCAAGCAAGATGCCACCAATTAATAATTCGCTCTCTCGATGCATCTAGTCGCTTAGACTTAGGAAGTCGGTCTCTTTTATTTAGGTTCTCTTTCGCAGACGTTGGCATTAAGTTCCAGCGGTCGTTATTCGGCCAATAAGCAAAAGGAAGACAGTGATCAACGTGGTATTGATCACGAAGCTTTGTTCCGCTCCATACACTGTGGATCTCACTGCCACACTGACGCAAAGCCTCTACTTTCTTCCGAACCTCACGGGTATCATGCTCTTTATCAACCCAAATCAAACAATCGTGATAAGTCTGTAAACCGATATTACGCTGCCTATTTGTTTCAAAACGCTGCATTTCTAAAACCCATTGATTGACAACCAGAGGTTCAATCCAACTGCTGTATAGACGTAAACATTCCCATAAACTTTCATCTAAAACAAAAGTGCCAAAGCTTGTGAGAAACTCACAATCGATAAAGAATGAGCTAGAATTTGTTCGACGTTTTGACGGTGGAAGCATTTCAAATAACTTGTTCTCTTTGCTTCCTTGATAAATAAAAGTTACTGGCCCTTGCTTCACTGTTGTTAGCGTATCTTTAATCGTTTTTTGTAATGCCTTGGCATCATCACCTCGATAAAAAGTTCCAATAGCAAGATCATCCGCGGAAAGGTGACTTAATTTATGCCAACCATCCTCTTTTACAAAACCCAAGCCTTTACTGGTATTACTACTCTGCTGAATACCCTTAATTCCACCGATTTCAATATCAATTAGACGTTTAAACTGACGAATCCAGTACAAGGCTACCAACCCCTGGGGTAAAGTAACTTTACCATCACTCCGATCCAACACAGCACCAGGGTGAGCATCAGCAATACGGAGTAGTGTCCGTAACAACGCTAACTTATATGTTGCCGCCTTTGCATCATTGACGATGATGTGACGTACTTTGGTTAAATCGCCAGTACCATCATCAGGCAAATTCAATACAACTGTCTGCCACTGTACGTCATCTCGCCCTAAGGCATCGATATCAATGTCAGTTTTGTTGCAAGTATGGAGCGCATGATCTTTCGCTAGCTGTTCAAGCTCTTCAACCGATACGCCATGTGCACTACGGCCATCATCAAAGCGACCATGTCGCAAAGAAATCACTAATTTCCCGTTCGGTGATAACAAATTGGCAAGTTTACGGAAGGCTCGTTTACGTTCAGAAGGGGCAATATGCATCCACACGGCAGACACAAGAATAAGATCAAAACGGATGCCAAGGCTAAGCACTTTCTTCAACTCAGGAAGCGTGTCATCAAGCCAAGTGGCATTTGGAGCGTAGTTTTTACCTATTTCACGTAAGGCTACTGCTGGCTCAATCGCATAAACCTCGCAACCTTGGTCAGTAAACCATTTTGCATCACGCCCAGCCCCCGCACCGACATCAAGTACTTGGCAAGATTGATCACCAACATTTACAGAAGGCCAGTAAGGTTTCCAACAAGAATGAACAGCTTCAAAAGAAATAGAAAGATAGCTATCAGCCAACCGCTGTACATTATCATTATAAAATTGAATATTTTGGCTCATAGCATAGCGTTTCATCATTGTATGGATAAGCCACATTATACGACAAAAATTCAGTGTTATGCTCAGTAACTAGCTGTACTTATTGTTATAAATTCATAACCTAAATGGCTATACCACTCATTTAGGTGACTAAGCCGCCCCCAATAACTCATTGGTACAGCAATCACAAATCATGTCTTGGTCGAGGTAGCCGACAGGCCTAACTTCGCGGCACTCTGAGCAGAACTTAAAATAGGTAGGATCACTTAATAGGACAATCAGTTCATGAATAGCGTCGATAACATGCTCAGCTTTAAATGTTGCGACCGTATGCCAGCTATGCACAGGTTTGTTGTACTCATCGTAACTAACGGTACATACCCTTAGCTTAATAGGCTTGAAGCCCTGATCGCGGCATGGTTTCTGATTGTTGGGGTTAGTATTTGCACCAAAAAAATCTATTGGCATGATTGAGCTCATGCGAACAAATGGGAACTGACAATGCAAATCATCGACGGCTAGATAACGCTCTCTATCGACGTCATTGCTGATCAACAAGCTTTCGATATACACCATCACACCTTGGCTTAAATGCGAATCGAGGCACACAGTGCCTTGAGATAGAGCAATAAATGCTTGTTCTAGCTGATTGTTATTCATCACCACTGGTATGCTCCTGCCCATTATCCTGCTCGCCCTACAACCTTCGCATACAAACTTTATTTATGTATCGAAGTATTAATAGAAGCTATATTTTGCATATCTGACGCAAAATTTCACTAGTAAAATTTTATCTTCCCGACCCACTCGACAGTCCATTTCTGTTTTTTTTGCCCTAAACCGCCTTTTTGTAAACTTGGTTCTACACCACGAAGAACTAAAATCATAAAGAAAAGTTAATGTACTCAAAAACAGTAGGTGAATACTATCTACTCTTTTTGATTACGTAAATCTGTTAATTTAATCAGCACTGTATAAATACACAAAGTAATTACAATGCTTTTAAGATTTCATATAGAAGCAATCATCACGTTCAATTACGTGTTAATCTAGGTCACTTTGCGACACGTTCATGACTTTTGGCTGATATTGACGGCATATAAGGCGAAGTTGTTGATTTGGCACTAGCGTTAAATCACTTACTCACATCAATATAATCATGTGTTTATCCACTATTTATTAGATACGCCTATAACCGATTTTCTTGCATCTACTGATTTTCGGTATATATTAGTACGCATTAGATATACTGGATAAATAACCATGACTCTACACCACGACGATCATGTTCCTGCCTTAACAGCAGGGATAAAACAAAAATTAGATGCCATTGGCTCTGCACAGAAAGAGCGTTTGGCCTTTATCGACTTTGCCTTGTACTTTCTGGGGGAGTTAACACGGAAAGACTTAATTGATCGGTTCGCTGTTGGTCATGCAGCTACCACACGTGATTTTGCGCTGTATAAAGAGCTAATGCCTGAGAACTTGAAGTTAGATATGCGCTCAAAAAAATACTTCAAGCAGCCTGACTTCACACCATTATTTCTTCTTGATATGAAGAAAACATTGGCCACGATTTCACTCGGCTATGGTGATGGTTTTTCTGGGCTTCAAAACTTCCCGATTAACTGCGAGTCACCTGATTCGTTAACCGTGCCAAAAACACCAATCATGGCAGTGTTCTGTGAAGCAATTTACCGCAATAAATTGATTGAGGTTGACTACATTTCCACCTCAAGTGGTAAAGGTAAGCGTATTATTGCGCCACACAGCCTGGTTGATTCTGGAAACCGCTGGCATATACGTTCATATGACCGCAAAAATGACCAGTTCATGGATGTCGTCTGCAATCGAGTGACTGACGCAAAAATCATTGAAGATGCAACACCGGAAGATCACGAGCAATTAGAATCAGATCGTCAATGGCAAAAGTATATTGAGCTTGAGTTAATCCCCCACCCCAAGCTCGATAATCCTGAAGCAATAGAACTCGATTATGAAATGAAAAATGGCGTGATTATGATTGAAGTGCGGGCAGCGCTTGCAGGTTATTTATTACGGAAATGGGAAGTGGATTGCAGCAGTGATGGCTGCCTTAATGAATATGTCGGCTATCAGCTCGCATTAGCAAACCCGCAAGCACTATATCAAGTAACCAGTGCCTTGCTTGCTCCTGGCTATAAGGCCGACAGCGTCTAAAACGCACCAGACTCTTTATATGCTTTAGCTCGTTCTAATCAGCCGCTCACCGCCATTGAGCGGCTTTTTATTGTCTTATGTACTTAAGTGGCTTCTTTCACTTACAAAAGTTACAAAAGCACTAGATAGTTACATAAACAGATGACTCAATTTTCCCCTGTACACATGTTGTTAGACTACGCCCAAACCACAACAACATATAAAACAGGTGAATCATGTTTTCCAATAACACCATGACCCAAAACGACAAGCGTATGATGAATATCATTTTCGCCCTGTCTGCAGCGGTGATCCTACTGGCGATGATACAGAACACAATGCCGTCGGGTATTATCGGTGCGATCGGCGTTATGGCGGTCGTTGGCTATATCTTAAATGTAGCTGGGAACAAAACCCCTATCGTCAACCAGTTCTTCGGCGGCGGTGCCATTGTCATTATTTTTGGTTCTTCATACATTTTCCACAGTGGCTTGATCCCACATGAAACTGCCGACACGATAACCACATTCGTTAAAGATGGCGGGTTTCTTTCTTTCTTCATCGCAAGCCTTGTAACAGGCTCTATTTTGGGCATGGATACCACGTTGCTCAAAAAAGCGGCCCTTAAATATATTCCTGTTATTCTTGGTGGTGCCGCTTGTGCGTTTTTATTCGCCGGTATTGTTGGCGCAGCACTAGGCAACGGATTTATGGATTCTGTCATGCTTATCGCACTACCTATCATGGGTGGTGGCATGGGTGCAGGCGCAGTACCTTTGGTTGAAATCATGTCTGGTAACACGGGTATGTCGACAGAAGTACTACTCTCGAAAATGGTGCCAGCACTTGCTATCGGTAACGCCATTGCCATTGTGATGGCTGGTTTGCTCGATAAAGTAGGTAAATTCTTCCCATCACTTACAGGTAATGGCCAGCTAATGCGTGGCAAATCTGAAGAGAGTGTCGAAGAAAAAGAAGAGCAGCCTATCTCAATTAATGTGCTGGGCATCGGTGCATTACTTGCTATCACTATGTATTTTGTTGGCTCAATGCTTAGCAGCCTGATCAGCATGCATACCTACGCGTTAATGATCATATTTGTCGCATTAGTAAAAGTAGCAGGCTTTATGCCACGCGATCTAGAACGTGCAGCCCACGGCTGGTACAAATTTGTGGTTGATAACCTAACACCAGCACTGCTTGTGGGCATTGGTGTGGCTTATACCGACCTTAACCAAATCATCGACTCACTAAGCCTTGTTTACTTTCTTATGGTATTTGCCACGGTTCTAGGTGCAGTTGTAGGTACAGCTGTTATTGGTCGTTTAATGGGCTTCAACCCTATCGAAGCTTCTATCACCGCAGGTTTATGTATGGCTAATATGGGTGGTACTGGTGACGTAGCAGTGCTAGCAGCAAGTAAGCGTATGGAGCTAATGCCTTTTGCTCAAATTTCATCTCGTATCGGTGGCGCCTTTATGCTGATTCTGGCAACCATGATCATCGAGTTGCTGAAATAGCGAGATAAGTTAGTAATTTGCTTCTCCCTTCCAATGCCGGGCAGTCATTAGACTATCCGGCATTATTTATTCAACCCTCGCTTTTTCCGTTATAATCCGCACGTGCTTACTCATATTATTAATACAATGAAATTAAAGAGCTACTTAGCCCTAACTACCCTTGCAACCACCTCTTCCATTGTCGTGGTTGTTACTACGGCGATATTCTACTTACTTCAAAATGCCCATATTAATGGCATTGAAGAACGCGGCTTAGAGCTTGCACGTGTATTGGCCCATGATCCTGTCGTTATCCAAGCTGTTGAAGCTAAAAACCAACAGCAGCCTTTTGAATTACAGAGCTATATCGAAGATATTCGCAGCAAAACCGATGCTTCCTTCATTGTGGTTACCGACCAACAAGCCATGCGTCTGACCCACCCTAATGTTGAAAAGATAGGTCTGCACTTTAATGGTGATGATATTTACCCCTCTTTGCTGCAAGGTGTCGACCACACCAGTGTGGCTTCCGGTACGTTAGGTAAAGCCATTCGTAACTTTTCTCCTATCATCAACAACGGCAAAGTGATTGGCGCGGTTAACATAGGTTATATGTACGATCGTAGTATTAATGTCTTGCTCGAGCAGTTTGGCAAGGTTGGTGGGCTTATTGTATTGGTTTACTTAATTGGCGTGACGATTACTGGCGCTTTTGTGTTCAAAATGAAACGGACCTTCCTCGATTATGAGCCGGAAGTGATTGTTCACAAGTTTCGTGAGCATGAGATGATCCTCAACAGTATCCGAGATGCCATTATCGCGGTTGATAACAACATGCTGATTACTACCGTTAATCAAAGTGCCAGCAAAATGCTGTCGATGGGCATATTCGGGTGTAATGATTACATTCAGCAACCCTTATCTACCTACTCAGCGTCAATAAGTCATTTGGTGTTAAGCAGCAAAGGCAAATTTCATCAGGGCGACTTCAATATTGGAAAACACAGCTATCGTGCCGATATATACCCAATAAAAAGCGCCAAAGGTATAAAAGGACACGTTGTTGTCTTTTTTGCCAACCTAGACCAAAGCGATCTAGAGCGGGAAGTTATTTACCTTAAAAATTATGCTGAGTTATTACGTAGCAAAACCCACGAGTATTCAAATAAACTCAATGTTCTGTCAGGCATGCTACAAATTGGAAAGCATGATGAAGCGGTTGATTTTATTCAGCAAGAAACCGACAACTATCAATCCATCATCCGCAGTATTGTTACATCGGTTAACGATAGTGCCATTGCCGGATTATTGATGGCGAAATTCAATAAGGCGTCAGATCTCGGTGTTAAGTTTACGATTGACGCCGATACCACTTTATCCAGTTACCAGAAAACCAATTCTGAAAAGTTTGTCACTATTCTCGGTAATTTGATTGATAATGCGCTACTAGCAGCATGGCAAAACCGTTTACAGGTGACGCCAGAAATTCAGCTTTACCTCAGCGATCGTAGCCAACACATTATTATGGAAATACAAGATACGGGCGTTGGTGTACCAGCAGAGCTCAGCAACTCAATTTTAGAGTTTGGGATCAGCAGTAAATCTGATGAACAACAAAACGGTGTCGGGTTATACTTGGTCAACCAGCTCGTTGATTATTTTCACGGAAGCCTCGATTGGGAGCGAACTGAAGATAACACGACCCTCTTTAGTATCTATTTAGATAAAGATGCCACGCAGCTTTTATAACCAACACACGATGACGAACATATTATGACAAAAACAACCGTCATGTTGATTGAAGACGATATTCGCGCAAGCTATACCCTTGAGTCGACCATTAACCAGCACCCTAATTTTACTGTTGTTGCTGTTAGCGAAAACTGCGCAGAGGCTGTAATGCAGTTTGATGCCTTCAAACCAGACCTGGTCTTTGTTGATATTACCCTGCCCGATGGTAATGGGCTTGATGTGATCCGACAGTTACGAGAACAAAACACTAACTGTAACTTCATTATGACGACAGCCGAACGAGAAACTGCCACGGTTGAAAAAGCCGTGCAACTCGGTGTGATGGATTATCTGGTTAAGCCGATTAGGATGTCGCGAGTTAATCAGGCCATGGATGATTACTTGTTATACCGAAACAAGCTTTCCGGTACTGCAACCGTTGATCAAAACGATATTGATCAATTGTTTCGTAAATCACCTGCTGCGCCCATTCGTCAAACACCGAAAGGGATTGACGCAACAACCTTGACCAATCTCAAACAGATTTTGCATACAGAGCAGCTTCATGATTTCTCGGCCGATGAGATCGGGAAAAAAATGAGTGTCAGCCGGATCACGGCGCGCCGCTATCTGGAATTCCTTGAAACAGAAGGGATGATAAAGCTGGTACTGAACTACAAAACAGGGGGAAGACCGCAAAGGCTATATCAAATTATCAGCCTTGTTAAATAAGCAGGTACACCTTAAAACAGTTCAGCCTTAAGGCAAGCAAGTTTCATGATAAAGCGCTATCGCGATACGTCAGTAAAGAGATGTAACTGATGCGCTTTCCGCACGGCTATTTATATCGACAAAGATAGATAATTCCCATCACTTAGGAATATTGAAGTTCCGCTCACCTTCACAGGTAAAAGTGTAATAATTACTTCGCTCATGAAATGCAGAGAAGCCTTTTCCTTTACAGTATGCGCCGTTCAATTCGTGCATATACGCGAGTGAGTTTTGATCTTTTACCAAAAAATAGCTCTCGTTCTCGCACAAGATACGAATTTTTCCGTCATCCCCTTCCGAGTATGATTGCACTTTCGAACCGCACAAGGTAAAGCTCGCTTCAGTATAATCATCGGCTCGCTCATCAACCGACTTTGAACACCCTGCAATAACAGTTAACCCTACTAGCATTAAGCATCTTGTAATCATCGACTTCCTCCGCGCTTGAACACTCTGTCATTACAAAAGTGTAGCGCGGTTCACGACAATAATAAGAAAGTACCACTAATTTCTGATTGAATTAGCCATTGAATTGTCTTTTTTTTCCCTTTTTCTCATCTATGCGTCGGCGATGCCAAATAGAATAATGACGTAACCCTGCTGGGCCATGGGCAATAACCACAGACATTAACAGCACCGTGATAAACAACGCGGGTTTATGCTGTGGAATAAAGAAGAAACTGGAAATCAAACCGAGCTTAACCATGGTTAACACGCCTTTTAACTGTATTAACCAAAGTCTCGACTGCTTTATTTCAAGCGTAGTCATGATCACACCCGTAACCATTGCCAATACCCACCAATGCAGCCATAACTCACGCTCTACCCCATATAAAATACCACCAGCACTGCCAGCAATACCTAAAATATGTAGCGCTCGCACTGCTGTTTTACTTAAACGCTGGATCCAAAATCGGGTTTCAGACATGCCAAATTGCTCTTTCTCATTCGGACGATTATCCGCACGCTTTTCTGTTTTACGGGTGCTGGTTGTAGCATGGGAATTGCCAGAGGAGTTAGCTGCCACATGAGGCTGGTTGGAATCAGATGTTGTTTTTTTCATGGTTGCGTCTGGGTATTCTTGGAATGTGCCAAGAATACCCTTTCTACGCACCCGTGTAATTAGAAAGCCGTTCTGGTTAGTACTTTTTATCGGCCTAACCAGAACAGCTATTCATTAACCCATTAATTCTTTGCCAAATCTCTTAGAAACAGGGCAATTTGTGGGTAGGTAATTAATAAGCCAACAACCGTAAGTAAAATGACAACAAACGGTAACAGCCCTTTAACGACTTCAATATACGGCCGTTTGAATACCGCAACGGCGGTAAAGATATTACACCCAAAAGGTGGGGTTACCGCTCCAATGGCAACTTGCAACGTAATGAGTATACCGACCAATACTTTATCTAGTTCTAAACGCTCTATCTCTGGTAAAAAGATCGGTACTAAAATTAAGATCACGACAATCGAGTCAACAAACATACAAGCGACAAAGAACGCGATGGATATCGCCATTAATAGCTGAAATTCATTGGCTTGATCAAGCCCTAACCCCGCCATTATTGTTTGAGGTATTTGCGCAAAGGATATCACCCAAGAAAATGCACTACCCGCGGCAACCAGAATAAATACCACTGCGGTAATTAAGCCCGTTGATTTCGCGACTTCAAGAATTTCTTTTTTACCGACAGCTTTAAATACGACAACTTCTAAAATGAGTGCATACAGTACACACGTCGATGCTGCTTCTGTAGGGCTAAATATACCGCCATAAATCCCACATACAATGATGAGCGGGAACCCCAACGGCCATAGAGCAGCTTTGGTTACTTGCCACTTTTCACTCCATGTGGCTTTTTCGAGTGTAGGCACATCATTTTTGACCGCAAAAAATATCGAATAAAGCGAAAATAGTACAAGTATTAATAGCCCCGGAACAATGCCGGAAATAAATAATTCAGATATCGACGTTTGTGAAATACCGCCATAAATAATCATGCCGATGCTCGGTGGAATAAGTAGTGCGATACTGCTTGAAGATATAATTAATGAAAGTGAAAACGAATCTTTATAACCATTACTCATTAGTTTTGGTCGCAATGGAGAACCAACGGCCACGACCGTAGCCTGCGTTGAACCAGAAACAGCACCAAACAACGTACAAGCTGTGGCGGTACTAACCGCTAAACCACCTTTATAGTGCCCGATGTAGACCATCACCATGTCTATCAACCTTTCTGCCGACCGCCCTTTCGACATAATATCGGCAGCTAAGATAAACATGGGGATGGCAATCAATGACGCAGGTTTTATACCGGCCAGCATCTGCTGAATCATAAAGTGTGAATTACTAAAGCCTAAAAATTGAAAATAAAAACCAATCAACGTGGCTGCCATCAGGGTAATCATCATTGGAAAGCCCAGTAGCAGTAACACTATCATGGTAATTAGCATTGTTGTTGTCATATCCACGATGCGATCCTCCTATAAGTCAGCCGCTTCTTCATAACCATTACCTTCCACCTGGCTCGCCAAATGGATCCCTTTTACTTTTATGTTTTTTAACCCTGTGATGAAATATTCAAGCCCAGTTAAAAACAGGCTGACAGGCACCCATAAATAAGTGAGGTACACAGGAATTTGTAATGCTGGTAAAATTTTTCCTTTCGGGGCTATCCATGAAATGTATTCCACCGAAAAATAACAGATGGCAAAAACACATGCTGACGTGAAGAAAGAGATAATAATCAGTAAAAATTTTTGATAAACATGAGGGAGACAGTCAAATACTGCTGTCATTCTTATATGACTACCTTTTCGTGCAGCATAACTGGTACCCGCAAAGGTGATCATTATGATCAAGATACTATTCAATTCTTCCGTGAAGAATAAGCTTTGATTAAATAAGACACGACCCGTTACATTCGCTACGTTATTAAACGCCATCAATAAGACGCAGCTAATTAACATCGCACCTTCAATTTTATTAATACACAATATACATCGTGAATAATAACGTTGGATGCGTCCTTGTTCTTGATTTTCCATCGGATGCTCCTAGCATAGCAAAAGGGCGAAGAACCCTCGCCCATTCATATTTAATTATTGATTCTTTGCTGCTTGTAGATCCGCTTCAAGTTGATCAAGAATAACTTGGCCAGAAGGCCCTGTCATAGATACAAACTTTGTCTTAATATTCTGTGAAGCTTTACGGAATACCTCACGCTCATCTTCCGTGAGTGAAACAAATTTTACACTCGGCTTAGCTGCCGCAATTTTCTCTTTAGCGCTAGCGGCAAGTCCATGCTGGTACTCAAGAATGTAATCTAGTGCTTCAGCAGACGCTTGTTGTACGAGTTGCTTGTCTTTTTCTGGCAGACGATCATAAAAGTTTTTATTCGCCATCATTGCTGTGGTGAAAATGTTGTGTCCCATATCCGTGATAACTTCGCTGACTTCATACAACTTGCCAGATTCAATATAGAACATTGGGTTTTCTTGACCGTGGATAAGTCGAGTTTGTAGTGCCCCAAACACCTCTCCCCAAGGTAGTGGTGTTGGTACAGCGCCAAACGATTTATACGTTTCAACTAAAAGTGGCGATGTCATAACTCGAATTTTCATTCCATCAAGGTCTTTTGGCGTTCTAAATTCTTTTTGCGTGGTTACCGCAACACTGCCTTCAGGAAACATTGACAGTAATTCTAAGTCCTGTTGTGCGTAGAGCTCTTTAAAGTTCTCGTTTATCACCTTTGAGTTCTTAAAAAAGTAATTTACTTCACTTTCTTTTTCCGGCAATACATACGGCATTAAGAACACTTGGGCCTCAGGTATTAAGCTTCCTGTAAAGCCCGGTGATTGGTCGACAAATTGCAAAATACCAGCTTGAGCTTGCTCCATAAGATCTGTCGATTCCCCAAGAGTACCAAACGGGTATATCTGGACGCGGTGTGACGAATTCGCTTCAATTACTTCTTTAAACTTTGTTGCATATACTCCCTGCACTTCCGTTATGCTCTCTTCGATCGCATATTTCCATGTGGCAGCTTGTATCTGGAACGCTGAAAAAGCCATTACTGCAAAACCCAATTTCTTCGTCGTACTTAGCGCATTGATTTTCATTTCAGACACCTCGTTTCTTCCATTTGAGATTTGTAAAATCATCCAAGTCATTTATATAAATGTGATGATAACCACCCTGCTTACAATCAACTTATTCCTTCTGGTTAATCACCAAAATCGTGTAGCAAAAATGTTAATAATTACYTTATTAGAATTTTCACCGCATATTTTTTGTCTAAGCTCGCTTTTAGTTTCGTTTTTAACTTTTATTTGCGGTCATAACAGAAAATGTGTGAGCGGCGGTGGCGAGTTAAGAATATCGGCCAACACTTGTAGTCCGTGCTTTACCCTAAATCGACTACTTTCCATGCCTAAGCTAATACGTACTCGATTGACTTTTATATCTTGCCTAACAACAAAGGGTTGATAGCCAGTAATAATGATGTTGGATGCCTTCGCAGCAGAGACCAATTCATCTGATCCCCATCCTTCGGGGAGCTCTAACCAAATGTGCTGCCCATTAGGATGCGCGTCGTAGTTGAAACCACTGAAAATGTCACTGGCCATCCGCTGGCGTGCGCTAATTTCTTGCTGCTGAAAAGTAATTAAACGATCTAACTTACCTTCGTTGATCCAAAGCGTTGCAACTTCAAAAGCAATGGGCGATGCCATCCAGCAACTCGCGGCTAACCGGGTTATGGTGTGTTGAATAAGGTGGCGGGGAACCACCATATACCCTGCCCGCATACCAGGCGCTACTGTCTTCGTTAAGCTAGTAATGTAAAAAGCCTGCTCAGGTAGCAAACTTGATAACGGCGGAATTCGATTAGGTTCAAGTGCACCATACACGTCATCTTCAATGATGATCACTTTATAACGCTTAGCAATCTCAGCAATCGCTTGACGGCGTGCTAAGCTCATATGGGAACTGGTTGGATTGTTCATGCTAGGGGTACAACACAATGCCTTAATGGTGTGTTGCTGGCACGCCTCTTCAAAAGCTTCAGGAATTATCCCTTCTTCATCAATGGCCAAAGCGCAAAGTTTCACTTTCAACATTCTAGAACGCGCACTCAAGCCATGGTCGACTAAGGCTTCACAAGCAACGACATCCCCAGGTTGAGCAACGGTGCCAAGTGCTAATAACAAGCCATGTGATGCACCATTACATAAAATAATCCGTTCTTTCTCTGCCTCCAATTTCTGGCTAGATAACCACTTTTCTGCAGCTTCAATATGATGGTCGAGTCCTTGAACAGGGCGAACTGCCCGAATAAGCGCATCCGAATCTTGCTTCGCAATTTTAATCAATGCTTCATTAAACATCTGAGAATGTTGTGGAGTACAAACAGGATGAGCAATAGAAAGATCTATCACCCCCTCATCCACATTGCTGTCTTCAATCAGCATGAACTCGGTTTCTTTCTCTACCCCATAGTCGCTAACAAACGTACCACTCCCTACCCACGCATCAACGATGCCTTTGCTCTCTGCGTGCGCATACGCGTTACTCACCGTTTGCACACTGACGGCCATAAGCTCAGCTAATTCCCGGTGAGTCGGCAAGCGTGTGCCAGCAAGGATATCACCTTGATTAATGGCCTCTTCAATAGCGTCTGAAATGGCTAAATATTTAGGTACGCCGGGTTTTAACGTCAACTTCAAATTAATTGTCATAGTTCAAAAGTTTCATTGACTGAGTGAATTGTAATGATGTGTACTGATATTAACAACGCAATACATATTATTAACATTTAATTTACTTATACCCATAGAGCATCACTATTGCAATGATCAACCACTCAATAAAGTAAGGCGACGTGTTTAAAACCTTGCAATACATATGGTCAATCGATCAATTCAACCCATTTACAGAGAGAGCAGCATGGAAGATGTAAAACTGAATTTTTCTCGAAGCGAGTATGCAAGCAGATTAAAAAAAGTCAGGGAGGCAATGGCTCGCCATCAAATCGACACGCTGATTGTGCACGACCCGTCCAATATGTCATGGATTACAGGTTATGACGGCTGGTCATTCTACACCCCACAAGTCGTGGTCGTAGGCCCTGTGGGTGACCCCGTTTGGTATGGTCGAAAAATGGATGACAATGGCGCAAAACGCACAGTGTATATGAGCAATGAAGATATTCTTGCTTACCCAGATCACTACGTCATGAATCCACCACTGCATGCGATGGAGCACCTCGCTAACCAAATTTTAAAAATTCGAGGTTGGGACAAAGGCAATATTGGCATTGAGATGGACAACTACTATTTCAGCCCTACCGCCTACCTTGCTTTAAAAGAAAATTTACCCAATGGGCAATTGAAAGATACCACGGGGCTCGTCAACTGGTGCCGTGCAGTAAAATCAGAGCAAGAAATTGAATACATGAGAATTGCTGCTCGTATTGTAGAGAACATGCATAGTGCAGCGTACGAAATGATAGAGCCGGGTTTACCGAAAAATAAGCTTGTTGCAGAAATATATCGCGTCGCGATGGAAGGTCATGATGGTCACTTTGGTGATTACCCTGCCATTGTTCCCATGCTGCCATCAGGCGCAGATGCATCAGCCCCACACCTGACTTGGGATGATACCCCTTTCAAAAATAATGAAGGGACATTCTTTGAAATTGCGGGTTGCCACAAACGTTACCACTGTCCGCTATCCCGCACTATATATCTTGGCGAACCGACGGCTGATTTCCGCCGAGGTGAAGAAGCATTAATTGCAGGATTAGAGGCTGGGCTAGAAGCCGCAAAACCTGGTAATCGCTGTGCCGATATCGCCAATGCCTTAAACAGTACACTGGCTAAATTTGGCTTTGACCGCGGTGGTGCACGTTGTGGTTACCCTATCGGTTTAAGCTATCCACCTGATTGGGGCGAACGCACGATGAGCCTTCGTGACAGCGATGATACGATTTTACAGCCGGGTATGACTTTCCACTTTATGCCAGGGCTTTGGCTGGAAAATTGGGGAATTGAAACGACAGAAAGCATTGTGATCACAGAAACAGGGGTTGAAGTTTTGTGCGATCTCCCTCGTCATTTAATGGTGAAAAGGTAATAGAACATGCAAAAAACAACCATTACACCTACTGTCAATTTTAACATCGACGGAAAACAGCATGGCTACTTGAAGCTCCCCTATTCACATGATGATTCGGCGTGGGGGTGCATCATGATCCCAGTAACTGTCATCAAAAATGGTGATGGCCCAACAGCCTTGCTAACAGGAGGTAATCATGGCGATGAATATGAAGGCATTACCGGACTATTGAAACTCGCCAACCGTTTAGAACCAGAAGAAATTAAAGGTCGAGTAATAATCGTTCCCGCGATGAACTACCCCGCGGTATTGAATGGTTCACGTACCTCGCCGATTGATCAGGGCAACATGAACCGCTCATTCCCCGGCACACCAACAGGCAGTATGACAGAGCGTATCGCGGATTATTTCCAACGTTACTTAGTACCAATGTGTGACTTTGCCTTAGATATTCACTCTGGCGGAAAAACCTTGGACTTGCTCCCATTTTCAGCAGCGCACCGACTTGACGATAAACATCAGGAAAATGCCTGTATCGAAGGGGCAAAATTATTCGGCGCCCCTTATACGGTTATCCTTCACGAACTTGATGCAGCTTCACTTTATGACACTGCAGTAGAAGCACAAGGGAAAATCTTTGTTACCACAGAGCTTAGTGGTGGCGGTACCAGTACCCCTGACACTATCGCATTAGCGGAACAAGGCATTGATAATTTCTTGATCTTCGCGGGCATCACCTCAGGGTCATATCAATTACCGAGTGAACCTACCCGTATACTCGATATCCCAGATGCAGACTGTTACTTGCTGAGTGAGCACAAAGGCTTGCTTGAATTGTGTATCAATCTTGGTGACAGCGTCACTAAAGGAGATGTCGTTGCAAGGGTACATAGTCTTGAGCGTACAGGACAATCACCCATTGAGTACCTCGCTAAACGCAATGGTATTTTGGCGGCAAGGCGCCACCCAGCACTGATCGATATTGGTGATACCTTTGCCGTTTTTGGCGAAGAGATCAGCTAATTATCACTACATTATCTACCTGCACCAACTCATTCAATCAGGCAGTAGAGCGCCCTTTTTATTGCCTGATTGCTAAGAAAGACTCAGGAGAACCATCATGCGTTTAGATCGATATGACTTAAAAATTCTTCAAATATTACAAGAAAATGGCCGAATAACTAAATCCGGTTTGGCCGAAAAAATTAACCTTTCCATTAGCCCATGCTGGGAAAGGGTTAAGCGCTTGGAGTCATCTGGCATTATTGAGGGGTATGGTGCAAAAATTAATACCGCACAACTGCAAAAACGCTACCTCGTTCAAGTAGAAATAAGCCTAAAACAACACAGTGCACAAGCTTTTGCCCGCTTTGAATCTGCCATGCAAAATTGTGAGGAGGTTATTGAGTGCTATGCCACTGGCGGAGGTGTCGATTACATTCTAAAAGTAACCTGTGAAGACATTGATAAATACCAGCGCCTTATCGATAAATGGTTAATTTCCGACCTCGGTATCGAACGTTACTACACCTACATTGTGACTAAAACTATCAAGCAGCAACAGCATAAAATCCAGGCTGATATCGACCCTTTGCTTAAAGCCGTTTAAATACCAAGTCAGTACTTTTATACGGCTTTTATCACTTAATAAATGAACAGAAAAAAAGTCAGTATTTTAGCCTTACAAAAAAAAATCCTGACTGAATAACGGGTTGATACAAAAAACATCCACCACCCAGAGTAGGTAAAGTAATTACACATCTGGACAAACAATGGTGAAGCTTATGGACTCTTTAGCTCAAGTAGTGAATAAACGTAATCTGACTGCAGTTGTCACTACGCCTGAATTACTGGCAACTCAGCAACAAGCAGCTCAAAAACAATTAGGTACCAACCGATTGGATGATCCCCGCTTACTTCGCAAGCTCGCTTATGTAAACGGGAAATGGGTTCATGGCAGTAAAGATAAAGTCGTTATCAACCCCTCAACTGAAACTGCAATTGATTATTGTACCCAGCTTAATGCAGAACAAATTAATAATGCCATTGATTCCGCAGAGCAGGCTTTTCCAAGCTGGCGAAAAATGCTGGCTGATGAACGCGCTGAAATCCTTATGCGATGGCATGATCTATTACTTGAAAACAAAGAAGATCTTGCTCGATTAATGGTCTTGGAGCAGGGAAAACCACTCTTTGATGCCCGTGGTGAAATTGAGTATGGCGCATCATTTATTCGATGGTTTGCCGAAGAGTCTCGTCGCGCTTATGGCGAAACTATTCCCAGCCACATTCCCAATGCACAACTTGCCAGTATTCGTGAGCCTATCGGTGTTGCAGCCTTGATCACGCCGTGGAATTTCCCTAACGCCATGATCACGCGCAAGGCAGCAGCAGCACTGGCTATTGGTTGTACCGTGATCATCAAACCTGCAAACGAAACCCCGTTCTCAGCACTTGCATTGGCTGAACTCGCAGAACGCGCAGGGTTTCCTGCTGGTGTATTCAACGTCGTAACTGGTGATGCTGTTATGGTGTCAGAAGCTATATGCCTGTCAGACAAAGTAAAAGCCCTATCTTTTACAGGCTCTACCCGTGTCGGAAAGCTGTTATTAGAGCAATCGGCCAGCACGGTAAAAAAGTGTTCAATGGAGCTTGGAGGTAACGCACCTTTCATCGTCCTACCTGATATGGACGTAGACACCGCGGCAAAAGCAGCCGTCGATGCCAAGTTCCAGACATCAGGGCAAGACTGCCTAGCGGCTAACCGTATATTTGTTCCACGTGATAAATACGTACCGTTTCTAGAAGCATTTCAACATGAGATGCGTTCACTAAAAGTCGGTGATGGGTTTTCACCTGATACCGTACTAGGGCCTTTGATCTCAAAACAAGCTGTCGCTAAAGCACAGCACCTCGTCAACGATGCTATAGAAAAAGGCGCACGCTTATTGGTTGGCGATCAGAGCCAAGCACCCGGATCTCATTTCTTTATACCTACGCTATTGGCCGATGTCACTCCAGAAATGGATGTATACCAACAAGAAAATTTTTGCCCTGTTGCGGGAGTATTAGCGTATGACAACATCGAAAAAGTGATCACCATGGCTAACGATACTGAATACGGTCTCGCCGCTTATGTTTATGGTCATGATATCCGTAATATCTGGCCACTCATGCGTGGACTTGAGTTTGGCATGGTGTCAGTTAACTCCGTCAAAATGACGGGTCACCCTATTCCTTTCGGAGGTGTAAAACAATCAGGTCTTGGCCGTGAAGGTAGCAAGCATGGTTTTGATGAATATAGTGAAATTAAATACTACTGCTTAGGTGCGTTACCCACTGCGAGTGGAAGCTAATAAATGGATTTCTTAGTAAAGAATTAATAATTGTTCTGGAGATAAACATGTCTATTGATACCCAAAAAATACTCGAAACTGACCGCAAAAATATATTTCATGCGTCAACCCATCTAAAGCAATATGCCGCGGGTGAAATCCCCGGCCGTATTATTACTGGTGGTGAAGGCATTCGCATAAAAGATTCCGAAGGTATCGAGTTAATTGATGGTTTCGCCGGATTGTACTGCGTCAATATCGGTTATGGCCGCACAGAGATGGCTGAAGCCATTTATGAGCAGGCGAAAAAGCTCGCTTATTATCACACTTACGTTGGTCATACCAACGAAGCACTGGTTGAGCTATCAGATCGAATCATCAAGATGGCACCAACAGGCATGAGCAAAGTTTACTATGGTATGTCAGGTAGTGATGCCAACGAAACACAGCTTAAGCTCGTTTGGTATTACAACAATGCTCGAGGCCTACCAGAAAAGAAAAAAGTGATTTCTCGCGATCGTGGATATCATGGTTCAAGCATTGCGTCTGGTTCAATGACAGGCTTACCTTTGTTCCACAATCACTTTGATCTTCCTCTCGATCGCATTAAGCATACAATCGCTCCTTGCTATTACCGCAGAGAAGACGACGGCATGTCTGAACTTGAATATTCTAAGTTTTGTGCCGCCAAACTCGAAGAAATGATCTTAGAAGAAGGTCCAGAAACGGTTGCCGCTATGATTGGGGAACCTGTACTAGGTACTGGCGGGATTGTTCCGCCACCTGAAGGTTACTGGCAAGAAATCCGCAAAGTATTAGATAAATATGACGTCTTACTGATTGCCGATGAGGTGGTCTGTGGCTTTGGCCGTCTAGGGGCAGATTTCGGCTCAATTTACTATGACATGAAGCCTGATTTAATCACTGTCGCTAAAGGGTTAACGTCTGCCTATCAACCACTATCAGGTGTAATTGTAGGCGAAAGAGTCTGGTCAGTCCTAGAAGATGGTACCGACCAATGGGGGGCGATTGGCCACGGCTATACCTACTCGGGACACCCTATTGGGGCAGCGTCTGCCTTGTGTAACCTCGATATTATTGAACGTGAAAACCTTGTTGGAAATGCACGTACAACAGGGGCATACCTACAGAAACGTATGCAAGAAACATTCGCCGATCACCCTCTTGTAGGTGAAGCTCGCGGTGTAGGCTTGCTTCATGCTTTGGAGTTTTCAAGCGATAAGCTAAAGCGTGCTCACTTTGATCCTAACCTGAAAGTTGGCCCTCAGATCGCAGCTGCCTGTCTGGAAGAAGGGCTTATTGCACGTGCAATGCCTCATGGCGATATCCTTGGCCTTGCTCCACCGCTCATTGTGACACCGTCAGACATTGATGACATGGTTGAGCGTACAGCGCGTGCCGTGAACCGTGTTACAGACAAACTCGTGACTAGCCGTAGCTGGATAGCCAAATAATCATTTCCATACACATACAAGGATAAAGCAATGGCACATGCCTCTACTGATATTACGCTGCACGATATTTATCAGGCACGCCAAGCCATTCAAGGACATGTGGCGCGTACGCCACTTGTCTATTCTGAAGCGCTGTCCCACCGCTTTGGTTGTGATGCATGGCTTAAGCTCGAAACGCTACAACCCATTGGTGCCTTTAAGCTACGAGGCGCAACGTTTGCGATGAGCAAGCTAACACGTGAACAAAAAAAAGCAGGTGTAGTGACATGTTCTACCGGAAACCACGGCCGTGCTATCGCTTACGCAGGCAAAAAGCTGGGCGTGCACACGATTATTTGTATGTCACAATTAGTGCCAGAAAATAAAGTCAATGCTATCAAGGAACTAGGTGCTGAAGTACGGATTATCGGCCTATCGCAAGATGAAGCTGAAGTGGAAACAATGCGCTTGGTTGAAGAAGAAGGCTTGGTATACCTTCCACCTTTTGACCACCCAGATATTCTGTCTGGGCAAGGCACCATAGGTATTGAGATATTTGAAGATAAGCCCGACGTCGATATGATTTTTGCCGGCCTTTCTGGCGGTGGGTTAATCGGTGGTATTGGTCTGGTGGCAAAAGCGATTAACCCAGACGTGCAAATCATTGGTGCAAGCATGGACCGGGGTGCTGCAATGGCTGTTAGCCTAGAAGCTGGCAAGCCCGTACAGGTACCTGAATATGAATCTTTTGCTGATAGCCTAGGCGGTGGCATTGGTTTAAATAACGCATACAGTCTGCCTATTGTTCAGGAAGTCATGGATCACGTTTATTTAGTGAATGAACAGTCGATTGCGCGTGGCATGGTTCACTTCTTTGAACATGAAAAAATGCTGGTCGAAGGTGCCGCTGCTGTCGGTATCGCAGCGATAGAACAGCATAATTTAGATGTCAGTGGCAAAACAATTGTATTCATCGTCAGTGGTAAAAATGTCGCAGCAGATACATTTAGAAAAGCACAGGTACTCGCGGCAGAACAAGTAAATAAGGGATGAAAATGAAAACATATAGCAAGGAGCAAATTACAACCGTGACCCACCTCGACCAAAATGCATTGTCTGCCGTAGAAGCTGGTTTCGCCGCACTTGGTCAAAATAATACCATCATGCCCCCAATTCTTAGCATGAGTATTCCTGAATATAACGGTGAAGTAGACGTTAAAACAGCATACATTAAAGGCAAAGATCGGTTTGCTATTAAAATTAGTCCCGGATTTTTTGATAACCCGAAATTGGGTCTACCAAGTTTAAATGGCCTTATGGTTCTGTTTTCATCTCAAACAGGTTTGGTTGATTCTGTACTATTTGACGAAGGTTATCTTACTGAAATAAGAACCGCCCTTGCTGGTGCTATCGCGGCCAAGCATCTTGCCCGACCAAATGCCAAAGAAGTCGCGGTTATTGGGGCTGGACGACAAGCCGAATTACAAGTTGCGGCTCTGAAACTTATCTACAATATTACCAAAGTGCACGTGTTCGCCCGCGAGCATGATCAGATGAAATCTTACCGTGCGCTCATGGCTCAGCAATACGATCTAGCCGTTGATATTCATAGCTCTGCGGCAAGTGCTTGTGCAAACGCAGACATCGTAGTGACAACGACACCAGCAAACAGCCCAGTTCTTCACTGGCAAGACCTAAAACCCGGAACACATGTCACCGCAATGGGGTCTGATAACAGCCACAAACACGAACTTGAATCGAGCATTCTTGCCAATGCTGATTTTTTGGTCGTCGATAAGCGTATTCAGTCTGAAACACTCGGCGAGCTCAATCATTATTCAGGTGCATTCCCCAATACAATATTTGAGCTAGGCGATCTTATTGCAAATAAGGTAACGCTGCGGACTAAACCAGAGCATATAACAGTTTGTGATTTAACGGGAACAGGCGTGCAAGATACCGCGATTGCCGATTATACCGCAAACCTTTTGGCATAATTAGCTATCAACCCTGCCCTACGGCATCAAAGTAACTATCATGATTCTTGTCGGAATTATCATGATTCTTGAAGAAAGACTATTGTGGAGAAAATAAATGACGCCCTGCGAAACAGATTTTTCACAACTTGAACGCGTTTACCCCTGCCAAAATTTACAGCGCCCAGCCACAATCAGAATTGGACTTGTACAACTGGCAACAGATTACACCTTAGAGAACGACTGGCATCAATTGGTCGGTGAAGAGGTTGAACTCTACAGTACACGTATGCCTTTTTGCAGCGAATTAACACCAGAAAAGCTATGTTCAATGAAGGAAGGAATTGGTAAGGCCGCTACATTAGTGGCTGATGGGCTTGAGCTTGATGTGATGGCTTATGGTTGCACCGCTGCGAGTATGCTAATAGGTGACGAGGCGATCAGTAAACAATTAACAGTAACCAGACCCGAACTGCCAGCTACCAACCCTTGGCTTGCTGCGAAAACAGCGCTGCGTCGTTTAAACATTAAGAAGTTAGCAGTGTTAACGCCCTACACCAGCGAAGTAAATAAACCTTTATTTCAAGCATTAGAGCAGGAAGGGTTTACAATAGTGGCATTTGGCGCTTTTCATTTAAACAAAGACACCGATATCCCATCGGTAGATCCAGAAAGTATCCAGCATGCCTTAAGCAACATGCTTGAAAATACCGATGCTGACGGCATATTTCTGTCTTGTACTAACCTGAAAGTAATGCAAGAGCTGGACAAATTTGAACAACAGTTCAAACGTCCTTTTGTCTCATCTAATCAGGCTCTGTTCTGGCACGCATTACGTCTATCAGGTAGCCAACGTTGCTTTGATGGTTACGGGAAATTACTTCAGGAACCTTAAATCGCCTGGCCTCACACACCGAGCTATTGGCTCGGTGTTAGTTCACCAATTTCACCGTTTTGGCTGACTATATAGCAGTCCATGCCAGCCGCTAAGGCTGCTGTTTTACCTAACTCGGTATCTTCAAATACCACACAGTCTTTTGGATTAAGACCAATGCGTTTAGCCGCTTCAAGAAAAGTGTCTGGGTTGGGTTTATGGTTTACCACATCATCTGAAGTCACCAATGCATCTAGCAGCGGTAAGATACCAGTATCACCCAGCAACGGTTCAGCATTAAAACGTCGGCAACCGGTACCGACTGCAATTTTCATATTCTCTTTATGCTCTAGCAGCAGATCATAAGTCGACTCAATGATTTCACCTTTAAACTCAATCTCATCGAAGAATTTACATTTTGTTTCAGCCAATCTTTTAACATCAAAGTTTTGTCGATAGCGACGGTTAATTTCTTGAGCTGTTCTGATAGTTGGCATACCGCCTAGGCTGTAAAACCACTTAGCATCAAAGGGGATCTCATGAATTGCGCAGGTTTGTTCCCAAGCCTTTAAATGAGCTGGCATTGAGTCAACTAAA
The DNA here is from genome assembly GCF_050336715.1 of Photobacterium makurazakiensis. Taxonomy (NCBI): domain Bacteria; kingdom Pseudomonadati; phylum Pseudomonadota; class Gammaproteobacteria; order Vibrionales; family Vibrionaceae; genus Photobacterium; species Photobacterium makurazakiensis. The sequence continues at coordinate 17,981 of NZ_JAKJSJ010000053.1, read as the reverse complement.
GTGCCATCCATATCAAAAATAATGCCTTTGTACGCAGATAAATCCATAACTCTCCTCTACTGGCAACCCCTGTTGCCGCTTCATCTCTATTTAATTCCCAGCGAAAGTAGCAACTTTATATTTCACTTTTATTACGGTATCCAAGTAATTTCAAGATACATAGTTCAGCAACTTGAAACCACCAAAAATACATATTGCAGTGAACCTACACTCATAATCAAATTTAGCCTCACAAAACAGACAAAAGCTGCTTTTTTGAGCAGTTAATCTTCTATTAGCCCCTAGTTCTAGTTAAAACAACCAAAACATTATATACATGCAGTTATTTTAAATATATATTCACTATGTATACAATTAAACAACAACATCTTTTATTGATTTAGGATGTACAGTAAAGGAACTACGATGGATCAACCTGATATTACCGCCCTTATCCCTATTGTTATTACGCTTGCTCTATCCTTAACAACACGAAACGTTGTTATTGGCTTGTTCGGTGGCGTTTTCAGCGGTGTTGTTATGCTTAACGGCATTGCACCGCTTGATACCTTTGGAACGTTAGTCAAAGACTACCTCGTGCCACAATTGACCGATAGCTATAATGCGGGTGTCATTGTGCTATTGGTTTTCATCGGCGGGTTTGTTGCACTCATGGAAAAGTCTGGTGGTGGACAAGCTTTTGCTCTAAAAGTAACACATTGGGTTAGCACAAAATGCCGAGCACAGATATCCTCTTGGTTTGGCGGGATTTTAATCTTCTTCTCAGATCTGGGTACCCCATTAATTGTCGGCCCTGTTTTTCGCCCTTTATTCGATAAACTTAAGCTGTCACGTCAAAAACTGGCTTTTATTATCGATTCAACCTCTTCACCTGTCGCCATTCTCATCCCATTCATTGGTTGGGGTGTCTATATCATGGGATTGCTGCAAAAAGAATTTTCGGCTTTAGAGGTTGGTATCAGTGATTGGGAAGCATTTGTTAAAGCAATACCTTTCCAGTTCTATGCATTTTTAGCGATCTTCATTGTTCCATTAGTTGCTATTAAGAAACTTGACTTTGGGCCAATGGCTGAAGCGGAAGCAAAGGCAAAACAAGGGATCATCGCAGCAAACACACAAGATACTCTAAACACCTTTACGCATAAAAATGCAAAAGCGTCTTTTGTATTTGCTCCGCTATTTGTAATGGCATTAGTATTAGTCGCAATGCTTGCACCACTGGGCTTTCCGTTCGAACAAGTTTCCGGCTCCGTCTTCCGCGCCGCACTCTCTAGTGCCTATTTCTTTGCCGCTATAACGTTAATTTCACTAATGGCTTTTTACGGTGTACGTAAACTTAGTGATGGTATTAATGTATACCTGAAAGGCATGGGTAATATGATGCAGGTCGCGATTATACTTATCCTAGCGTGGACACTCAGCAGCGTTGGTAAAGATTTAGGAACTGCCGCTTATATTGCAGAGCAAGCACAAGCAGGCTTCCCTTACTGGCTTGTGCCAGCCGTTGCTTTTTTACTTTCGGCGATTATTTCGTTTGCCACGGGTTCTTCTTGGGGAACATTTGCCATTATGCTGCCACTAGTGATACCGACGGCATTTGCCATTGATGCGCCCCTATTTGCTTGTATTGGCGCTGTACTCTCTGGTGGGTTATTTGGCGATCACTGCTCGCCAATATCTGAAACAACCATTCTGTCTTCGACAGGTTCAGGGTGTGATCAATTTGAGCACTTTAGAACTCAGCTACCTTATGCGTTATTAAACGGCAGTATTGCCTTAGTCAGCTTTATTGTGGCTGGCATAGTAGAAAGTCCTATCGTCCTTCTCGCTGCTTTAATCAGCCAAGCATGCTTGGTGTATGTTTTAACGAAATGGCACAGTCGAAAACAGCTATTACACAGCGAATTAGACACACAAGTGTAGGTTGCTCTCGTCGCTCCTTTATAAAAGCTGCTCTGGATATTCCCATACCACCGCAGCTTTTATTTTATTTCCAACTTTACCAACCCCCACTTTTTGGCAATACGATCAAAGAACCCTTGGGTCTTCTTTAGCTCAATCCAATGATTAACGTAATTGATCCATACTTGGTCTTCTTTAGGCAGTAACATCGAGATAGGCGTTGGCCGATGCATGCCTTCAACTTTTGCTATTGATAGCTGAGGGTAACGGCGAATTAACGTTGCGGCTTCTATATTCGAGGTAATAATCGCAGTGGTTTTGTTTTCCAATAAATATTGATGTGCTTTAGCAGAGGCATCAATACTATTCTGTCGTGCGTTAGGTAAAAGCTCTTTCACGATAGATTGCTGTACCGTGCCGCTTATCGAGGTAATGACCACTGAATTCTTATTAAAATCACGCCATTTTCTGAAGCGATCTACATTGTTTTTTTGTATTACGGGTACAAAAGCCAAGTAAAAATAAGTATCGCTGTAACCAGCTACTTTGGCACGGTGCATATTCAGCGAAGCGCTACCCGACATGTCATATTTTTCTGTGACTACACCACTAACCAGCGTTTTCCATGTTGCAGGTACATACTCAACCGTAACACCGAGGTCTTTCGCGAGTTCAGTTGTAATATCAATATCAAACCCACGATAAAAATTTGTTGAAGGATCTCGTATCGTCATGGGGCTCCAGTCACCTGTTGTTCCGACTCGGAGCGTCCCTCTATCAATGATCTCAGTTAACCGACTAGATGCACCATAGCTCACAGTAGTAAAAAGTAACATCAAGACAAAAAAGCATGTTGAAATAAGTTTGATGAAATACTGTGCGATCATAACTACCCCTTCCTGCTACTCACTGATATTTCCGTGATGATAAATCATGGAAAACCAACTGGGCTCTCAAACAAATTGAGATATATAAAAGATAGCAGTAATTTGTTTATCGCATTTTTAACTTTTTTATCTTTTGTAGCCTCTAAGAAAAAGTTCAACGCAAGTTTTCAAGTATTTTTTTCGCTCTTCAACCGTCTCGCCACTGTCCTGCCCTAAATACCCCCAATACACCACCCTACCGTGAAACATCAACAACAACTGCATAGCAGCATCACTAGCATCGATGTCTGCGCTTAAAACATTTTGCTTAACCAAATTTTCAATGTAACTTGCGAGCATATCGGTTGTGTTTTTAGGGCCTGCATTTAAAAACACTTTTGCCAAGTCTGGGTGACTATCACTCTGACTAACTGCTGTTTTATAAGTATTTTTGGCTTCATCTGATAGCAACAGATTTTGAAAGCGCCAACCAAACTCAAAAAGCACCTCTTCAGCAGGACGAACATCATCTATTAAGCTTATGTCCAACTGATTTGATATGCATTTTTTACGGATGCAGGTATCAAATAAGTCATCCTTCGTTTTAAAGTGTGAATAAACGGTTTGTTTCGAGACCTCCGCTTTTATGGCGATCGCATCCATGCTAATGGCATAGCCATGTTCACAAAAAAGCGCCGTTGCCGCTTTCATAATTTGGTCTCTTTTTTGAGCACTTCTTGCTGTCAGCACAAATTCACCTCAGTTTAATCGATAAAAACATTAACCATCACTTCGTATAGTAACATATTTTATACAATCAAACTGGACAGTCTAGTTTGATTGGGTTATTTTTTATACATATGGACTAGACAGTCTAGTTTGAAATAAATATAACAAGGCGACACACCATGCGAAGGATTACAACGGCCAGTCTACTTATTACCCTAGCCTTACTCTCAGGATGCAACAGCTCTAATAGCGATGCTGAGCAGCAAGCAGATACGCAGCAGCTTTTGAAAGTCAATGCTCATACATTGGCACCTTCCGCTTACTACACCGTTGAGCGTGATTATGTCGGTATGATCCAAGCGGGACAGCAGGCGAACCTTGGCGCAGAACTTGGTGGCAAAATTTCTCGTTTGCTGGTTGATGTCGGTGACAGTGTGAAAGCTGGTGAGCCATTACTTAAACTTGATACTGACCTATTACAAACCCAAGCCGATGAGCTTCGTGCTCAACAATCGCAAGTAACCGCTCAGCTCGATCTTATTGAAGCTAACTTGAAGCGCCAGCAAGCATTAAAGAAAAAAGGGTTTAGTGCAGAATCTGAAATTGACAGCTTAAACAGTCAGCGTAATGCCCTTCGAGCCAATTATCGCCAGCTCGCAGCATCGCTTGCCGCAAATCAGTTACAGCAAGAAAAGTCCACAATTTATGCGCCATACGATGGCATGATCAGTGCTCGATTTATCTCAAAGGGTGATGTAATTAATGTCGGTGCTCCAACCTTAACCCTGCTCGCAACCACCAGCAAAGAAGCACATATTGGTGTACCCGCCAAACAATTAACAAAGCTCGTTGAGCAGACTCAGTGGCAATTAAGAGTTGGGGAAAACAGTTACCCCGTCACCTTGCTAAACCCTGGTGCGCGAGTTGATGTCGGTAGCCGAACCGTCAAACTGCGCTTTAGCTTACCTGAAAATGCGAATGTTATAGATGGCGAACTCGCCTATTTACACTATAACGATAAACATCAACAGTCTGGCTATTGGATCCCATTGTCATCCATGACCGACGGTATTCGTGGCGTCTGGAATGTCTTTGCTCTTAAAGAAATAAATAACGAACTGAAAGTTGAGCGGCGTTCTATTCAGGTACTACATGCCAATAATGACTTTGCGTTTGTTGACGGTGCAATCGAGCCCGGTGAAAAAATTGTCGCTGACGGTCTACACCGTTTGGTGCCAGGACAAACTGTATTACCCATAAAAAAGCTCCCACTGCCTCTAAGTAATAATCACAATGAGGCAGCGTTATGAACATAAAGTACATCATTAATAATACTCGACTGCTCATACTTGCGGTTGGCCTGCTTATTGTCGCAGGCTTATCTGCCATTACAACGTTACCACGAGCTGAAGATCCGGTTATTCACAACCGCCATGCCAGTGTAATCACCCATTTTCCAGGTGCGACGGCTGAACGTGTAGAAGCGCTTGTTACGGAAAAGATAGAGACCCACCTACGCCAACTTGACGAAGTTAAGCGTCTTTCGTCTAATTCCCGCCCTGGTATTTCAGTAATTAGAATTGAGCTGAAAGATGAAGTGATTAACTCAGAACCAGTATGGTCTCGTGCAAGAGATAAGCTGTCTGACGTTACTCCTTTGTTACCACAAGGCACCAGTACACCTGACTTAGATGATGACCACGGTTACGCATTTACCATGCTAACCGCCTTAACATGGCAAGGCGACACCCAACCTGATTTACTCACTTTACGTCGCTATGCCATAGAATTAAGCAATCGTCTTCGCGTATTAAGTGGAACAGAGTTTGTCGATGTTTACGGCCTGCCAGATGAAGAAATACTTGTCACCTTGGATCCTAGCGCAGCCAGTGCATTAGGGCGTTCCGCTATTTCTTTATCGCAAGCTATCGGGCAAGCTGATGCCAAAAACTCGGCAGGAGAATTAGTTAATGCCAGTAATCGATTTTCCTTAGAAGTGTCAGATTCTCTCGATTCACTTGATCGTGTTCGCCGTGTCCCCGTCACCATCGATGACAATGGCTACCTTATTCGAATCGAAGACATTGCAAAGGTTGAACGTGCCGCTGCATCTCCAGCCGCTGAATTAGCTTTTGTTGACGGGAAACCGACAATCATCGTCGCTAGCCGGATGCAACCTTCGCTTCGTGTCGACCAGTGGACGAATCGCGTTAAAACATTACTCGATAACTACCAACATGAAGTACCGAGCAATGTCAGTGTCGATATCATCTTCGAGCAACAAAGCTATACAGAAAAGCGTTTAAGTGAGTTGAACAGCAGTCTACTTATGGGCTTTTCTATCATTTTGGTTGTTTTGCTGCTCACACTCGGCATTCGATCCGCCATCATCGTTGCCCTATCTTTACCTCTAACCAGTTTATTAACACTCACGATGATGAAGTTCACGGGGTTACCGATCAATCAAATGTCGGTAACAGGACTTATCGTGGCATTAGGGATCATGGTCGATAATGCCATTGTGATGGTCGATACCATTCAATACCATCGTCAGAAAGGCACCGAAAAAATTGAGTCTGCGATTCGGGCTGTAAAACACCTTTGGGTCCCCTTACTTGGCTCGACCTTAACGACCGTATTGGCTTTTGCGCCAATTATCCTTATGCCAGGCCCATCAGGTGAATTTGTTGGTGCGATTGCCGTGACAGTATGCTTTTCGCTTCTTGGCTCATACCTAATTTCTCACACGATTGTTGCAGGGTTTGCTTCTCGCTGGTTACCATCGAGCCAGTTACGTATGCGCTGGTATCACACAGGGATCACAACACCAGCACTAAGCCGAGTATTCAGAGGGTCAATAAAACAAGCGTTAAAACACCCGCTGATAACCGCTGCAATAGTTTGTATTTTACCTTTTACCGGTTTTTGGGGAGCCGGCCAATTAACCGAGCAATTCTTTCCACCATCAGACCGTGATATGTTTGAAATACAGGTTTATCTGCCTCCTCAAGCCAGTATTTATGCGACGACATATACGACCCAAGAAATCGACCAAATCATGGCGAACTATGAAGAGGTAGAACTTGTTAGTTGGGTAGCAGGTGCAAACTATCCCTCTTTCTATTACAACATGGTGGGCGGTCAAAATGGCTCCCCTTTCTTCGCTCAAGCTATGGTAAAGGTCACTGATTTTTCAGCCGCTAACCGCTTGATCCCCGAACTGCAAAAGGTGTTTGACGATACATTGCCGCAAGCACAAATTCTGGTAAGGAAACTTGAACAAGGCCCGCCGTTTAATGCACCGTTAGAGGTTAGGTTATATGGCCCGAATCTAGATAGATTAAAATCTATCGGTGAAGACATTCGTTTAATTATGGCCGAAACCCCAAATGTTACACACACCCGTGAAACACTTCAGCCCGGCACGCCAAAGATTTGGGTGAACGTCAATGAAGAAGCTAGCCAACTCAGCGGGCTGTCATTAAGTGGCTTTGCAGATGTTTTGCAAGCGTCATTTACAGGGAGGCTGAGCGGTAACATTATTGAAGCAAGTGAATCGATTCCAGTTCGAGTTAGGGTTGATGATACCAGTCGCGAAAATATGTCTCACCTCAGTAGTTTACCTTTACCTGTTCAATCTGACCCAAGCTTAGTTGGCTTGCCGGTGTTTGCTTTAGCTGATTTAGAGTTAACCCCAAGTCGAGGGGCAATACCTCGCCGTAATGGGCAACGAGTGAACGTTATTGAAGGTTATTTACGTGCAGGTGTATTACCTCAAACCGCCCTTGACCATTTCCAACACAATCTCGCGGCATACCAGCAAACACTGCCTAATGGCTACACCATTGAGTTTGGTGGAGAGTCAGCAGAGCGCGATGAATCTGTCGGTAATTTAATGGCAAACCTCACCATGGTGATCGCTTTATTGGTCTTGGTTGTTGTCATTTCATTCAACTCATTCCGCTTAAGCCAAATCATCTTTTCGGTAGGGTTTCTTGCTTCTGGTCTAGGGCTACTGTCGGTATGGGTCTTCAACTACCCATTTGGTTTTACCGTCATCATCGGCTTACTCGGCCTTGTTGGTTTAGCGATCAATGCAGCCATTGTAATTTTGGCCGAGCTCAAATCAAACCCAGCGGCGTGCCGTGGTGATACAGATGCGATTTTGGAAGCAGTCATGAGCTGTACTCGCCACATAACCTCTACGACTATCACCACCATTGGTGGCTTCATGCCGCTAATATTGGCAGGCGGCGGGTTCTGGCCACCGTTTGCGGTCGCAATAGCCGGCGGTACTTTATTAACAACGTTAATTTCTTTCTACTTTGTACCGGCGGCATTCCGCCTAGCCGTGAAATACAAACCGTTAAGTGTATCTACACCCTTAACGCTTGCTCAGTAACTGCCTGCACGCACAAAAAGCAAGCATAACAAGCGCTTACCAAGCAATACACTAAGAAGCGATAACTAAAAAAGCGAGGTGATATAAATCACCTCGCTTTTTATATTATGCCAGTATAAGGCTATACCAGCACTAGATAGCTAAACCCTTATAAACAGTGCGTTTGCAATTCACTGTATGAACGCGAGAAGTTTTCATTTGGAAAGTATTCTTTGTTGATCAGCAAACTTTTACTCGCCGCCCAATTTGCGGCGAAAGAACCATTGCCATACGGAATGTTATAAACATCAAACTGCCTCTCGTGCTTATCGAAAATCAAGTTAGCTGCCATTCTACGTGAGCGTACATTCGCATTACGGTAATACTGAAAGTCGCTTTGACAGTTCTTAACAATGTAAGACCCTCTTTCGCTACGCACACTGATATACGGCTGTTGTGTGTTGTCATAATAGTTCAGAGCCCAAACCCCAACATCAGCAACCAGCTTTATTTGCGGCAAGGGTTTTGGTGGCTCTAATATCTGTTCGGGTAGTGGTTGCTGCTTTTTATTATTATCCAACTGGTCATTATTAGCTGATACTTCCTGAATCCGCATAACAGGTTCATTTGTCGAAACTTCTGGCGAGAATAGCACTGAAACACTTTGCCATGCCAGAGGGCCATAGCTATAGACTAAAGCTATTATTAACACAGGTATAAATAAACCTAGACACCATTTACGATAATTCTTTGCACCAAGTGAATGGATCTGAGCTTTAAGTGTGTTCGATATAGGCGCTAATGATGATGAAGCCAAAGAGGATGCAGATTTTGATTTTGATGGGGCAACAGCACGCGCCTTATCGTTCGCTTCCCAACGAGCACTTTCTAGCTGTCTTTGTAAACGTAGGTTTTCACGCTTTAGCATTTTAATATCGTCTTCAAGCGCTGCTTTTATACGATCTTCATCGTCTGGCTGCGTCTTGCTGTTTGTTTCGAGTTTACGCAGCGCTTCTTTCAAACGCTTATCTAAAGAATGATATTCATGCCTCAACGCGTTATGGGCTATTTCTATTTTTTGGTATTTTGCTTTCCATTCATTGTTCGCTGCATTATTGAGAGGGCGGCTTTTAAGGTAAACGGTTCTTATCGCCTCCTCGTCCCCATTACCAGCGACCACTTTTTCGTAGGCTTGCGATACCATTTGCATCAATGTTTTGGAACCACCTTTATCTGGGTGGCATCGACTAGAAAGCTGTTTGTAGCAACGTTTTATTTCTGCAGGTGTGGAATTATTATCTGTACCAAGAATTTCATGAAAAGAGGTCATACCCAGTTAACTATTTCAGCCTTATTCTTACGCCAATGCATTAACTATATACATTGATATATATATAGCGTCTTTTATCTTACTATTTTAAGTAAGACTTATAATCACGCTATTATATAGGCTCGTTATGGATTAAACCATTTCAACTTTTAATCAGGCATTTAGATTGTGTTTCCTCATCCTAAATTCACCAGGAGAGCACCCCATATGTTTCTTAAATACACGAGAAAAGTATGACACATCCTTGAAACCTGTTGAGTGAGCGATCTGCGAGATCTTCTCTCGATCAGAGCTTAAGAGTCCACACGCCAAATCTAACCGCTTTTTAATAATATATTGTTTAAGGGTAACCCCCATCACACTATGGAAAAGACGTGAAAAATAGGTTGGTGAATAATGGCAGGCATTCGCGAGATCTTCTTCTCGTAAGGGTGCGCTTATATTTTCATCAATAATCTTCAATGCAGGCCTTATCGATAATTCACGCTGCTCAAAACCTTGTACAGGCTCTGGTGATACGCTATGAGTATGTAGACGGCTGAAGCACGCATCAATGTCTTGCTTTGTTGCACTGGCTTCAATGACATCCTCTCCCCCTGCCCGCAGAACATTCAATGCTAATTCCGCATCTAAGCGATGATATACCACCACGACTTTTGTTTGTGGGAAACGACTTTTGACCGATTGAAGCAGATCGAAGCCATTAGAAGTAGAGTCTACAACTTCTAGAAAGATCAACTCCTGGCCAGTCATCGTTGAAAGTAATTCAAAAGGCGATACGTCCACCACATCATGTGACAACTTTAGGTTTTCCTTCGCCTCTGCTATTTTATCGTAATGGCTACAACTAACCCAAATCACAACAGTCACCTTACTAATTGTGCAATGAAAACATACTGATGTATGCGTGAAGAACACTCCCTGTTTTAATTACACATCTAATCACTTTATCGTTATTATTTTTCGTCAAAAAAATGACGACTCACTAATAATTAATGCCTATAAAGCTCAAAAAATCCAGTACACCTTAGATGTTGCAAATTTAAGTTTCAATCACGATATTTTCTGCTATAGCTACCACATCAATTGGTTAGTAGTACCCGTTAGCATCATTAAGCAGCCTAAAATGAGAAAAAGTGAATAAAAAATTCATCCTTTATCGCTAAATGTTCTATCAGTTTCCTGCTTTTATTGAAAGGTGAAATATGCTTGATTTATGACCAAGATACTTCAATATGTTTATTTTCAACTGTACATAATTATCTTAAGTTTGCAGTCAGGTACGGAAAAATACTATAAGGGAAGAAATGAAGAAAAGGATTTTTGTTCTATTGGTACTCAGTTGGAGTATCTTATCACTCCCAGCAAGCCAAGCGACAACATCACCCCATACTCCAATCATTGCCGCTTATTATCCTGACTGGAAAATTTATAACAAACATAAACTTACCCCAAGCAAATTAGCCGCAGATAAACTCACTCACCTCATTTACGCTTTTCTTGCCGTTTGTGGCCCTGCAGAGTCATCACCTGTCAATATCCAAAAATTACTTGCAAAGCAGTGCCGCGACAAGCCAATTGGAACCGTCGTATTATTAGATGAATACGCCGCAATTCAAGCAAAGCTGAAGGGAGAAACCTCTTCAGCCGTCAGCTATAAAGGCAATTTTGGTCAACTGAAGTATTTATCTGAGCAATATCCTGACTTAGTTATTTTACCCAGTATTGGTGGGTGGACGCTTTCTGAGCCATTCCATACTGTTGTGCTTAGCCCTGAGTATCGTTCTAATTTTGCAAACAGTATACGTGAATTACTCGAATCCTATCCTTTCTTTAAAGGCATACAAATTGACTGGGAGTACCCCGGCGGACATGGTCTATCTGGACTTGGGCTCAATAATCGCGAACTCGAAAAGCAAGGGTATACAGATTTATTAAGTGCTGTTAGAAAACAACTTAGTGACCTTGAAGCTAAAAACCAACAACAATACGAATTGTCTGCCGCCATCAGTGCCTCTCCAAAGCATGACGGTTCAATCGACTGGCAACACGTTTCACCTTTACTTGATTACCTGTACATAATGACATTTGATTTCTTAGGTGACTGGAGCAAGGTTGCGGGACACCATTCTAACCTCTATACGACACCTACCACACCGGATGGCAATTCTGTCGTGGCTCAAGTCAAGTCGCTATTAAACCAAGGTATCGCTAGCCATAAACTTGTTATCGGGACACCGTTTTATGGTCGTATTTGGAAAGATATCGAAGGTTTTTCATCAACAAAGCTTGAAGGGCTAAGCACAACGGGGGCAAGTTCTAAAGGTTCAGATGGTGCGTCTGGCATTTTTAATTACAGTGATATAGCACGCCACTTTCTCAGCCGAAAAAAATTGGGTTATCAGTATTTTTATGATGAAAAATCAGAAGCTGCAGTTCTCTATAACCCAGAGAAACAAGAATACATCTCTTTTGAAGACCCACGTTCATTGAAAGCGAAAGCTGTATTTGTTAGAGAAAACACATTAGGAGGAATGTTTGCATGGGAAGCCACCGCCGATCATCAACACCAAATGCTTGACGCAATGCATGAAGGGCTACTAAAAAACGAACAATAAACAGCCACATCACCAACCTTCTAGCACGTAAGTATATATTTTGTACTATGAAATCTGCTATTTAGCATATTTTTATGAAGACAATCTCATTTTTATCATTTAGTATTGCTTTCGAAAATTTGAGTTCCGATGAAGACAGCAGGAGAGTGGCAAAATACTAATACGTATTGAGCCCGCCGAAGAAGTAAGCTTTCTATCCCGTTTGATACCATCAAACCATGGAGAGTAAATCTTTCAGGCACCTTACTTTTCGTATTATTACGATACGACTAGCAAGGTATGGACTGTTGTTGGAGGAGCCTCTGGAGAGATCCGTTTAATCGGACGCCGAAGGAGCAAACCTATTACATCGTGATAGGTGAAACTCTCAGGCAAAAGGACAGAGGAGATAAGTTCAACAGCTCAGAAAGTGTCATATACAACTATTCTGTAACACCATACAACGGTATTTCTGTTGTTCTTTATCTCTTCCTTTGATGTTTAAAGGTAAAGAGAAAATGAACCCACTATATAATTTATTACAAGCTATAGATAACCTCGTTTGGGGGCCTCCCCTTTTATTGCTTTTGGTTGGTACTGGTATCTACCTCACAGCTCGCCTTGGTGTTATACAAATTCGCCATCTTCCACTGGCTTTAAGCTATGTGTTTAAAGGTGACAAAAACACCAAAGCCAAAGGTGATGTGTCTAGTTTCGCTGCACTTTGTACCGCCCTTTCGGCAACGATAGGTACGGGTAATATCGTTGGCGTAGCCACTGCGATTAAAATGGGTGGGCCTGGCGCACTATTTTGGATGTGGCTTGCGGCTTTTTTTGGCATGGCGACGAAATATGCCGAGTGTCTACTGGCCGTTAAATACCGCGAAACCGACGCACATGGTCAGATGATTGGCGGACCAATGTATTACCTTGAAAAAGGTACAGGGCAAAAGTGGCTCGCTAAGCTATTCGCTTTATTTGCTCTTGGTGTTGCCTGTTTTGGTATTGGTACATTTCCACAAGCGAATGCGATTGTGGATGCTGCCTATATTTCATTTGAAATACCTCGTGAAATTACCGTTGTAGCACTGACACTGCTTGTCGCTATTGTCACATTGGGCGGTGTTAAATCGATAGCCAATGTAGCAAGTAAAGTTGTACCGGTAATGGCTGCGTTTTACATCATCGCGTGTATTACGGTGCTTGGCGCGCAATATGAAGCAATCCCTCAAGCCATTCAGCTTGTCATCAGTTCAGCATTCACTGGCCACGCAGCATCTGGTGGTTTCTTGGGTGCCGGTATTATGCTGGCGATCCAGTCGGGCATTGCGCGTGGCGTATTCTCGAACGAATCAGGGCTAGGTAGTGCACCAATGGCCGCAGCAGCAGCGAAAACAGATTCCTGTGTGCAGCAAGGTCTCATTTCTATGACGGGTACATTCTTTGATACCATCATAATTTGTACCATGACAGGCCTAACTTTAGTGGTTAGTGGTGCTTGGCAGACCGACTACGCAGGGGCTGCAATGACAAGTTATGCCTTTGCTAGTGGTCTTGATGGTAGTCCTCTTGGCCCAATTATGGTTACCATCGGTTTAATGTTTTTTGCTTTCACAACCATACTTGGTTGGAATTATTATGGTGAGCGCTGTATTACTTACCTATTCGGTGTAAAGGCAATACGCCCCTATAAAGTCTTCTTTCTGATATTGATTGCCGCAGGTGCTTTCATGAAATTAGACATGATCTGGCTAATTGCTGACATCGTAAATGGCTTAATGGCGATACCAAACCTTATTGGCCTGATCTTACTACGTGATGTGATAATTAGCGAAACCAAACAGTTTTTTGAGCAATTAACACCACCAGCAAAATCACAAACAGCGTCATATTCTTAGTCATTGTAATTATCAATAAAAACGGCACTTCAGTGCCGTTTCTTTTAAATAAGTATCTCAATAACGTTGAGATGGCTTTATATAACTAATCCAAGTAATGCGTGAGCTGTTGATACAAATCAAAACTACTATCTTCAAGCCAACAGTCAGTAATTAACCCTTCTTTTTTCAGAAAAATAACGACACCAGTCATTAATACTTGTTGCCGTTTAGTGGGAATTCGTGCCCAGCCACCACTATAAACAGCATCACACTGATAACGTACAACTGTTTTGTTACCATCCTGAATAATATCTAATACCGTAAAATCGACATTTCGAAATCGCTGACACCAAATAGCGATGAAGTTAAGATAGTCAGTGTGAGTCAAGGTGTAGCTTTTACCGCCAGGTAAATGAAAGTTAAACGGCTCAGCCGCTAATTGCGTTAAGTATTCACTATTGGCTTTTGCCCAAACATCATCGAACCAATGTAAAATCCACGCTTTTTCATCAACCATATGAGCCCGCCTTTTTCATTCCATGTACTTATGGAATAGCACAGTTCCGGCTTATTCTCAAATATGTTAATAATGTCTAAGCCTACCTATTACAAGAATCGGTATGCGTTTTCTGTTACCCACTTTTGTGCTCGTGGCTCAATCGTTATATCAGCAAGAAGCTGTGCTTTTCCCCGCCAACCGCCTTTTTCTACCTGTGACAGTCCTGCCAGCTCGCTTAAATCCAGGGCTGTTTCTATTGCTAGTTGATCGTATTTTTCTTTATCCGCAATTTGCCATGAATGAATTAATAATTCTTCCACCTCATGCGATTTGTCTGTGGCAGCAAATAACCTTGCTTTCTCACGTAAATAATAAACCTCAGCTCTTGGTTCGGCATTCTCAAGGTATAACTCAGCTTGGTCTAAGAAGTGGCGGGCATCGTCATAGCTCTCACGCATAACAAAAGTTCTTGCTATTTGGCTTAGCAATTCACTATAGAATGTTTTATCTACACTATTTGATGCCATGTTTAGCATTGCGAAAAAGGTCGTTGCAGTTAGTGCTGGCTCATCGTAGTTCCATAACGCCATATAGTCTGGAAAATTAAAATCCATATAGCGGTGACAATAAGGTACATCTTCCTGAGCGGCAGAAGATGTATTCGGTGTAAGCAGAACAGCAGAAACAAAAGTTGCTATAAATACATGCTGTGAAACTTTACTAGCACGGAAACCAGTCATATAAAACTCGTTTTGAATCAAGAGAGCTATATATAAGCGGAATTCACCTCTCAACGTCTACTTTTGTTTCTGGTTTTGGAATAACCCTCACAGGCATATACCCAAGTACTTAAAGTTACTTGGGTATATGTGTTTATTGTAATGCTAGCTGAGAAAATGCCGCTTTATAATGGGCCAAATTTGGAATATGTGTGTGGTGCTCAGTTTCTAGCCCAACTTCAACATAGTCATAGCCAAGCTCTTGAGAAGCATGTTTATTACGCTCGCCATGACCAAAAACAACACGACGATCAAATGTATAGCCCGAGTCTTGTTTTGCTCGGAATGCCGCTAACGCCATGATTTCAGTTCTGCTCACTGCATCCGATGACGAAGTAAACGTCACATTTTCAACATCCAGCCCTGCCGCGCGTAATTTTAATTTTGCCGCAGACTCCCACCCGCCTGTTGCAATAGCAATGTGGGTATCTTTGCGCTCATTCATTTTTAAAATAAAATCTTGAGCCCCCTGAACCATACAAACATCATCTGGGTTATTCTTTAGTGCTTCATTGATTAATGATAAATAGCGACTTTCAACCTTGCGGTGAATTAACGAGCGGCTTGTCGTCACGTTATGCTTTACGATTAATTCATCAAGCACACCGGCATCAGTAAGATTGCTATACAAACTTAAATCAGGGTTCATCTCTATGCCCAATACATCATGTACTGCGTGTACATAGCAGTGTAAGTCAGTATTTTCAGAATCAACCAGCGCACCATCTATATCTATTAAAAAAAGATTCATCATTCTCTCTTTGTATTCAATTTTATTGTTAATCATCTAACCGGCTTTAACACCGTTATGTTGGCTTGATCATGCTCTTGTAACGAAAATGTTGCAACCCCTATTTGGCTTGAGTCTGTAAAACCTTGTTTCAGATCACCCCTTTATATCTCAGTCACTTAATTTGTTTTCAGCGGTTACTCTATGGTGACTATTCACCGGAAATCTTATACCTTGAACATGTAAAATAAAGACACTTTGTTACAATTTTGCTATTCGCTTGCCGAGCTTTTAACAGATAGTTAAACTACTGAGGCATTAATCAGCTAAAGTGATTATCGATAATAAAAAATAAGCATATGTCGAAAAACAAAAGGAAGCCTTTATGAGCAAGAACTCTAACTCTAGTCGCCGAAATTTTCTTAAACTCAGCCTTGCTGGCGTGATTGGTATTACCGTTGGTAATAAAGTTCTCGTTAAACCAGTGCATGCGAGTGAACTCCCTCATCTTACTGATGATGATCCGCAAGCACAGGCGCTAAAGTATGTACACGAGTCGCCTGACAGTGAAAAACACTGTAGCAATTGTGCACTAATTCAAGGAAATGATGGTGATGAATGGCGCCCTTGTGCCCTATTCCCAGGCAAAGCGGTAAACGCAAAAGGTTGGTGCTCAGCTTGGGTTAAGAAACTGTAACTGAGTTCACGAGTTTAACTTACATAAAAGCCTGATTTACTCAGGCTTTTATTTAAAAAGAAATTTCGCGAGTGTAGTGACAATCTATCGAAAACAATGCTCTGCCCAACGAGCAAGTCCTGCTGTTACCGAACCAAAATAGCTGCCACTCACAACCGGGATACCCGGCAACTGTTGTTCAATGCAAGCACGCAATATTGGTGAACGAGCGGTTCCCCCTGTCATATACACAACATCTGGTTTTATACCACTTTGCTGGATGGCTTCATCGACCAATTGGCTTATCTTAACCTTTGGCGCTTCTATCGCCATGGCCATGTCATGCTGTGAGATGTCGACTTGTAAGCTTTGAGATAAGTAATCAAGGTGAACGTTAGTTTCCTGCATATCAGACAGTGAAATCTTACATTCTTCCGCTTTTCTAACCAGCTGATAGCCTAAGGTTTCATGATAAACGCGAATGAGATGTGCCAATTTTTCAGGTTCAGCAGCATCACGGCGTAACTGTTGTAATGCAGCTTGATTACTTGAACCATAAAAATCCGTTTGGGCAACAACATTGTTGATAGCAATTGGGTTCCAAAATTGACTAATTGGCATCTCAATACCTTTTTGGGTTTTACTGCCTAACCCTAACAATGGCATCAGCTGTTTGAACGCCAAATAAATATCGAGATCATTCCCGCCAACCCGTAATCCGCTATGCGCGAGTAAGCTGGCTTGCCTATCGGTTTTACCCATCCACGTTGGGCCCATTTGTATCATAGAGCAATCCGTTGTCCCCCCGCCGATATCAACCACTAGCACCGTTTTATCTTCCGTTAACGTACTTTCATACTCTAACCCCGCAGCGACAGGCTCAAATTGAAATTCAATGTGCTGAAAGCCAGCGCGCTTTGCGGCTTGTTCGAGAATACGTTCGGCTTGCTGGTTCGCTTTATCACCGCCAGTACCTTGAAAGTTAACTGGGCGTCCAATAACCGTGCTTGAAATTGATTGCTGAAGTGATAATTCTGATTGGTTTTTGATATTCGTCATCATCGCGCAAACAAGGTCTTCAAAGAAGCTGATTTGCACATCACGTAAACCATTTGCCCCTAAAAACGATTTAGGTGATTTAACGTAATACACTTCTTCAGGGTCTTCGAGGTATAAATTTAATGCTGCTTGACCAAACAGCAAGTCACCCTGCTCTACATGTATATCTTCTTCACGATTATTTGCCATTGCACGGCGCAGAACCTGTTCGCCAACAGAATCTGCGGGTTTCACATCCATAAAGCGATATAGATATTCACTCACGGCCTCACGTGTTGGCGCACATAACGTCGAAGGAATATAGTTGTTGTCGCCTTCCAGTTGAAGCTGCTGCGGCTTTCCCTGCATCATTGCGGCTACTGAGCAGTTTGCCGTGCCATAATCAAATCCTATATACATGGTTTCCTCCGAACGCAAAAAGGTCGGCAATCATACTGAATTTGAAAAAATCGTCAATCTCTTCAGTCTGATTGTATTTTTATGTAAATTTGATTTGATTGAACGACTTACTATTGATTTTCATCCATAATAGTATTTTTAAGCACAATAATAG